>JASHVP010000092.1 GCA_030044475.1 Thermoplasmata archaeon
GCCGGCGCCCCGTTCGTCGAGTACGCGGGGTGGGTGCCGAACGAGGAGAAACCCCGGTTCCTCGCGGGGCTCGACGTGCTCGTCTACCCGAGCTCCGAGACCCGCGTGCTCGGGCTCGCCCGCTGGGAGGAGCAGACGGCCACCGCGGTCCTCGAGGGGTTCGGGGCGGGCGTGCCGGCGGTCAGGACGACCAGCGGGGCCCTTCCCGAGATCATCGGCGACGCCGGTTGGGTGGTTCCCCGGGACGACCCGGTCGAGCTCGCCGCCTGCCTCGCGCGTCTGGCGTCCGCCCCCGAGGAACGGAGGGCGAAGTCGGCGGCCGCCCGCCGGAGGGCCGAGCGCTGGTTCGACATTCGCCGGGTCGGGGTCGACTTCGGGCGGATCCTCGACGAGCTCCCGGTCCCCCCGACCGGCGGCCGGCCGTGAGGAACGGCCGGTCGCACCGAACCTCATAAGGGAGGGAGCCGGCTCTTCGGAGCGGCGGGTCGAGGATGGACGCGGAGGCGCTCGCCGCGAGATTCGTGGCCCGGACGGGCCGGTCCCCGATCCTCCGGAGCGTCTTGGCCTCGGACGTCGCGTGGCGCCTCTCGGGCCTGACCTACGCCAGTGCCGTCATGGCGACGACCGGGAGCTACCTCGACGTGCCGACGTACGTCGCGGCGATGCGGACGCGCATGGCCCAGATGCGCTGGTTCGTCCCCGATCACGCCTCCGTGCTCGATTTCGGGACCGGGATGGGCGGGAACCTGTTCGGGATGGTCGAGTTCCTCGAACGGGGCGTCGGGCTCGACATCAACCCGTTCTACGTCTCCCGCGCTCGCGGGATCGCCCGTCGCCTCGGGCTCTCCCAGCTGCGGTTCCTCTCGTACGACGGGCACCACCTCCCGGACCCGGGGGCCATCGACCTCGTGCTCGCGATCGGGACGTTCGAGCGGTTGCCGCCGTCCCAGGTGGAACGGTACCTCCGGACGCTGCGGTCCCTGCCGACGGCTCCGCGCCGGTACCTGGTGTACTTCCTGACCACGGCCGCCCGAGAGAACGGGTTCGGTCGGGTCCTGGGCGCGGACCGGTACACGTTCTGGACCGAGCCGGCCCTGGACCGCCTGTTCGGGGAACTGGGGCTCCGCGTGGTCCGGGCGACCCCCGGTCTCACCGGACTCGGGACCACCTACTTCCTCGAGGCCGGCTGAACTCCCACCGAGGGTGCGTCCGACCGGCCCTTCTGCAACAATCCACGCCCGGCGGGCGTCGCGGAACGATGCGGGTCGAACCCCTGGGCGCGGGCGAACGTCGGAAACGCCTCGTTCCAGAAGATGTCGTCGGAGTACAGCGTCCCCCCCGGGGCGAGCGCTTCCCAGGCGGCTCGGAACTCGAACTCCATCACCTCGCTGGAGTGCTCGCTGTCGTGGAAGAAGAACGTCGGGGGGTCGGGACCGTCGAGGGCCCGGTGCAACACGACGCGGCTGTCGCCCTCGATCAGGGTCCAGGGGGACCTCAGCTCGGGAGGGACCCCCCAACCGGGGCGCTCGCCGGCCGGAAGGTGCGTCCGGTCCCGGACCCCGTCCGCATTGACGGACCCGGACGCCGATCGGATCGGCAGGTCCACGGAGGTCAGGGTGCCGGTTCCGTTCCTCTGGAGCGCTCGCAGGACGATCGACGTGGAGATGCCCGACGCCACGCCGGTCTCCACGACCCGGGTCGGGGCCAACGAGCGCACGAGCGTGTACAGCTCGGCGTTCGGCAGGGAGAACCGGAATCGGGTCAGCGCCCGCTCCGCGAGCGAAGCGCCCCGCACGGACGCGCCGAGGCCCGCGGGACTCGTGGCCTCGAACTTCCGCTCGACGTCGCGCAGGCGCGAGAACAGCCATTCGTCGGCCTGCATCTCTCGCCAGGCGCGGCGGGCAGCCTCCTCCGGTACCCCGACGAGGCGATGATAGATCTCGAACCGGCCGAGCACGCGCCGGAACGTCGTCCCGGCGGTCGGGCGGAGCCAGGCCGAGTCCGCGCTCACGAGGCCGCCACCTCCTCCAACACGGCGGCGAACCGTTCGGTGGCGGAGTCCCACGTGAACGGCCGGGCGCGCTCCCGGGCGGCCGTGGCGAGTCGCTCTCGCGTGCCCGGGTCCCCGAGCACCCGGGCCAGTCGTTCCGCGAGGGCGGGAATGTCGCCGGTCGGGTAGGTCATCCCCGTCGTCCCGTCCTCCACGAGGTCTCCCACCCCGAACACGTCGTCGGACGGGGGCCGGGAGGCGATGACCGGCACCCCCTGGGACATCGCTTCCAGGGCCGCGATGGAGAACCCCTCCCGTTCGGAGGGGAGCACGAACGACCGGCTGCCGGCGACCACCGCATCCTTGGAAGGTCCGCGGACGAACCCGAGGAAGTGGATCCGGTCCGCGAGCCCGAGCTCGGAGGAGAGCCGCTCGAGAGCACCGCGGAGGGGACCGTCTCCGATCACGGCGGCCTGTCCCGCCCAGCCGTCCCGGTCCCGGAGGAGGGCCAACGCGCGCACGAAGTCGGCGACCCGCTTGTGGTCGACCAGCCGAGCGACCGTGACGAAGTCGTACCCGGGCTCCCTCGGGGGAGTTCCCCCGTCGGCCGGGAGCGCGACGCCGTTGGGAACGACGCGGACCGCCCCCCGGGGGACGCCGTAGTGGCGCTCGAGACTGCGGGCGGTCGCCCCCGAGACCGCCACGATCGCGCTGGCGGCGTCCAGGCCGAACCGCAGGAAGCGGGGGACGAGCGACTCCTCGACGGGCGTGAGTCGGGTCGTCGTCGGACGGAACTCCCCCCACGCCTCGCTCACGTCGAGGACGAGCCGCGGTCGACCGGCGCGTACCGACCAGGCGACCCCGGGGAGATGCACGTACGGGATCGCCTCCACCACCACGACATCGTACGTCCGCAGCCGTGCGCCCAGCCCCAACGTGCGCAGTCCGCAGAGGGTCGTGTGGACGCGGCTCCGCTCCCCGGTGGGAAATTGTTGGAACGCGGACGAGTAGACGTGGCGAAACCGGGGCCCCGTACCGGACCCCGAATCCTCAGGGGAGCACGAGAGGATGCCGACCGAGTACCGCGGGGCGAGCCGTCGGGCGAGCTCGTACACCCGGATCTCGTAGCCGCCGACGTAGGCGGGGGCGGCCTTGTCGGTCAGGAACGCGACGCGAAGCCGACCCACGAGTCGCCCCCTCTAGACGCTCGTCGGCGGGAGCGGGCGGGCGACTCGGGCCCGTCCCGGGCGGTCCCCTACGTGTAGCCCCACTCGGTCAGCCGGGCCAGCACCGAGGCATCTTCGTCCGGCTCGACGTTCGCCGCGGGTCCCGAGGAGCTCCCCGGAGGGGCGGTCGCCGCGCGGAGGGCGAGGAGTTCGTCGGCGCGCAGCCGGAGGACCGCCGGCGGCTCGGTGTCGGGATCCCGGGACCGGGGCCACCACAGAATCTCGGAGGAGGTCGCATCGACCAAGAGCTTTCCTTCGTCGAGGAAGGTCGCCTGCAGTCGGTGGTTCCACCGGTCGGCCGGGCCGCCCACGCCCCGGAGGGCCGGGTTGAGGTCGGAGGCCGGAGCGGCGAGGCACCGCGGGGCCCGCTCCCCTTCGCCCCCGGGTCGCTCCCGGACCGGGGAACGGCCCCCCGCAAGGCGGTCGATCCAGCGCGGGAGGTCGGTCAGGCTGATCCAGCCGGCGGGCAGGTCCAGGACCTCGGGCGACAGGTTGGTGACGAGCGGCACCTGGCTCACCGCGTTCGTCGCCCCGCTTCCGTGGTTGACCATGCCCATCTCGCCGAACTGCTGTCCGTGGTCGGCCGTCACGAGGACGGCGGTGTGGCGGGCCTGGCCGGTCGACTCGAGGGCCCCGAGCAGCCGGCCGAGCTTGCGGTCCGCCGACTCGATCGCCCGGGCGTACGCGGCCTCCAGGATCTCCCAGGGCATTCCGGCCCGGAGCGAATCGAGGGCCTGCTGGAAGCAGATCGGCGCCCGGGCCCGGGCGAACTCCGCGATGCCGCCCCACCCCCGGGAGGTCGGGGGGTCGTACGGCTCGTGCGCGTCGACGAGATTGACGAACGCGTGGAACGGCCGAGACCGGTCCCGCGCCGTGAGCCAGTGCGCGAAGTCGTCCACGATGGAGTCGTCGCAGACCCGCGCCTTGTGGATCCGCTGCACGCGAGCCTTCACGAGACTGACCGGGAGGAGCGCTTCGGGTACCGCCCCCAGCCACTGCGCCGCCGGCCCGAAACGACCCGAGAGGATCCAGCGCAGGGCCACCCCCTCCCGGGACGCGCCCAGGCGAACGCTGGCGGGCGTCGACTCCGGCGGCGCGTGGCCGATGCGGTACCCTCGGGCGAATCCGTCCGGGTCGAGCAGGATCGCCTGTTCCGAGAACAGGATCGAGTCGTACCCCCGCGGAGCGAGCCGTTCGGCAAGGGTACGAGGTCCGGGACCCGCCGGTGGCTTGCCGGCGTCGGTCGGATACTCGCCCGCGCCCAAGGCGAGATGGGAGGGGAGCGTCCAGTTCGAGGGACTGATCGCCCGGGGCGTGGCCCACCCTTCGGACGCCAGCCCTTCCAGGGCGGGGCATCGGGCCCGGCCGGTCCCGAACAGGGTCAGGCTCTTCGACCGCACGCAGTCGAGGACGACCACGAGCAGGTTCGGGCGACGGTCCGGTCCGTCCTCCGGCACGAAGCCCATGGAGCTCGCTCGGCCCGCCGGGGGCCGTGAGGAAGCTCTGAGCGGTCCGCCGATTATAAACCTGAGTTTTCAAGCGCGCCGGACCCCGACCAGCGGGCGGTCGACGAGGGACTCACTCCACGCGGACCGCCGAGCGGGGACCGGGCGCGTTCGGGTGGTGGACCGGGATCTCGTGGACGACGTGTCCCATCGGCGCTTCGGCGCGCACGTGGCCCAGATGCTCGCGGCACGCGTAGACCCGGCGGCCGTCCGCGGTCTCGAGGTAGTAGGTGGCGGGCTTGCCACAGGGGATCTCCCGTTCGTCGTCACTCGGGTCCTCGCCGATCCACGAGCAGACCGGGAGCGCCGGTTCGGTCATCGAGCCGTCGGGAGCCGCCGGACGACATGAGCCCGGCGTCCCCGCCCCCGTGGCCGTCCTACGACGGTTCGCCGCGCCAGAATTCGAGGGCGTCGGCGATCGTCCGATCGATCGGAAACTGGGGCGCGTAGCCGAGCGCCCGGAGCCGGCTGACGTCCGCCCGGTTGTCCGGTTCGTCGGTGGGGCGGAACAGCTTCGGGTCGGCCACGACCGAGATCGGCACCCGCGCGATCCGAACGAGAGTGCCCGCGAGGTCCCGGATCGAGTAGCTCTGTCCCGCGCCGACGTTGACCGGGAGCCGGGGATCCGCCCGTTCGAACACCGTCCACAGGGCGTGCACGACGTCCCGGATATCGGAGATGTCCCGTCGGGTGTCGAGGTTCCCCACGTGCAGGGTTCCGGGAGCCCCCGTGCGTTCGATGCGAGCGACCTGACGCGCAAAGTCGTTCAACGCGTCGCCGGTCTTGCCCGGCCCGGTCGTACCGAACAGACGGGCCCGCACGATGCGGAGACCAAAGTTGAGGGCATACTGCAGGGAGAGCATGTCCTGCGAGCCTTTCGAGACCCCGTAGGGGTTCGTCGGGTTCAGCGGCACATCCTCCGGTACCGGGAGTCGGGGGGGGACCCCGTACGCGGAGGCCGAGGCGGCGAGGAGGACGCCGCGCGCCGGCGGGTGGGACCGAAGCGCTTCGTACAGGTAGATCGTTCCCAGGACGTTGGTCCGGAACGTGTCGGCCGGGTCGTTCCAAGCCTTCTGGGCGTACGCCTGGGCGGCGAGGTGGAACACGGCGTCGGGTCGCTCGGTCGCCACGATCTGCTCCACGGCGGCCCGATCCTGCATGTCGAGCCGTTCCCAGCGGACCCCCGGTGGATTGGGCAACCGGGTCGCCAGCTCCTCCCGCGCCAGGTAGGTTCCCACGAGTTCGGCCCCCCGCCCGGCGGCGAATTCCACGAGGTGCCGCCCGATGAACCCGGAGGCCCCGGTCACCAGGATCTTCATGGCCGCGGGAGCGGGGGGCCTGGGACTATTAGCGTTTCGCGGCCGCGGGCGCCCTCGGCCCGGGTGCCGCGCGTCCGGCGTTCAGCGGGCCCCGCCCGGGTGGTCCCGCTCGAACCGCCGGGCCTGCCGAACCTCGGCGAGGAACACCCGGAGGAACGCCGAGCTCTCGGTGACCTTGCTCGCGCCGTCTCCCCGAGGCTCGAACCGGAACGGTACCTCCCGAATGCCTCGCCCGCGGGCCATGACGAGGAGGAAGAGAAGGAGCTTGTATCCGCGGTCGTCCGGGTCGAGAGGGACGAAGACGTCGCGCCGGAAGGCGAAGAATCCCGACACCGGGTCCGACACTCCTCGGGCCGACCGGAGGAGGAGCTTCGCGGTCCACTCCGCCCCCCGGGAGAGGACGGCGCGACCGAACGTCCGAGAGCCGGGGCTGCCCCCTGCGACGTACCGACTCGCGACGACGAGCGCCGCGCCTCCCTCCAGCTCGTGGATCATCGAGGGGAGAACGGAGGCGGGGTGCTGCCGGTCGGCGTCCATGACCACCACCCAGCGTCCCCGGGCGGCGAGAATTCCTTGCCCCTGGGCCCGAAGGGTCGTCTGCTTGCCCTCGTGCAGGACCTCTCGGAGCCGAGCGTCGGTCGCCGCCTCCGAACGCAGGTACTCCCGCGTGCCGTCCGTGCTCCCGTCGTCGACCACGATCAGCTCGAGCGGGGGCAGGTTCTGTCGGCGGATCTCGTCGAGCACGACGGGGAGGTTGGCGCGTTCGTTGAACGTCGCGAGCACGACCGAGAGGGTCGGGGCTGCGGCCGGTTCCGTCGCGCGCGGGTCTGGCATGGACCTCACTCGACCGATTCGGGGGCACCGGGCGTCGGGCCGACGAGGGACTTCGGGGGCGGGCCGCGACGGGGCCGGACGATCATGTCGCCACGACCCCGGTCACGCCGGGCGCCAGCCGGGGCAGTCGGATCAACCGGACTCCGATGACGATCCCCCAGAGCAGCACCGGGGCCACGATGAGCCGCTCCGTGCCCCCCGGGCCGAGCCCGAGGTACGTCCCGGTGAGAAAGAGGGCGATCGCGACCAGCACGAGCGACCCCGATAGGAGGGTGTACGGTCCCGAAAGCCGCCAGCGGGGTCGCCGCCGCATCGCGAACGACAGCACGACCAGGCCGAGTCCCGCGCCGAGGAACGCGATGTCGGACGCGATGACGTGGGCCGCTCCGTGAAGGACCGGGGTGGTCTCGGGGAAGACCCCGACGCCGACCGCCCCGACGCCCGCGACGAGGAGGAACAGCAGCCCGAACCCGCGGCTCGGGCGCGGGTCGAACGCCGGCGCCGCGAGCAGGACCCCGAACGCCGTGCAGAGTCCGAGGACGATCACCGACGCGTCGAACCCGAGCGCCCACGGGGACTGCGCCCCGCCGAGGTCGCTGATGTAGTTCCGGGTCAGGCTGTATCCCGGGTACTTCTGCTGGACGACCGCCATCGCCCCCACGAACTGGGCGGCGCCGAACGCGAACAGCATCCCGCCCGTGCGGACGCTGCGCACCACCAACGGCGTCGAGACCGACACGGGTTCGACCGGGGCCGCCACGCCGGGTCCGGCTCTTATCGCCGCCCGTGGACGCGCGGTCCCGTCTCCTCGGGCAGAAATACCGCGTCGGCCGTTCCCCGCCCATGAGTTCCCGCTACGAGAACCCCGCGTTGACGGCCGACGCCGTCTGGATCCGCGGCGATCGGGTGCTGCTGATTCGACGGGGGCGGCCCCCGTTCCGGGGCCGGTGGGCGTTCCCCGGGGGGTTCGTCGAGCAGCGCGAGACCGTGGAGGCGGCGGTGATGCGGGAGCTGCGCGAGGAGACCGGCCTCCGGGCCCGGCCGATCGCGCTGGTCGGGGTCTACTCCGGTCCGGATCGCGATCCGAGAAAACCGACCACGACGATCGCGTTCCGGATGCGCGGCCCCGGCGGCCTCCCGCGCGGTCGCGACGACGCCGCGGAGGCGGCGTGGGTCCCGATCCGGGCGGCGCGGGGGCTCGCGTTCGACCACGGCCGGATCCTGCGCGACGCCGTCCGACAGGTCCGCCGGGAGCGCCGCCAACGGGCGAGCCGCGCTACTCCGAGCCGACGCGGACGGCGCCCGCGGCCGCTTCGGCCCCGTCCGGCCCGCGCGACCAGGAGAGCGCGGCGGCGCCCAGGAGGATGACGGCGGAGCCGAGCAGGGCGACGCGGATCCCGGTGAGGAACTCCGCGCCGACGTTCCCGATGAGGCCCGAGGTCCCCAGGAACACCGCCTCGGCGACCGGGCGCGAGACGCTCGCGGAGGCGATCGAGAGCGAGAGGACGAAGGAGAAGAGCGTTCCGAGGTTCGTGAGCGTCGCCCGGAGCCCGCTGATGGAGCCGAACGTCCGCGGCGTCGCCCGGCTCATGATCGCGGTGTTGTTCGCCGGGTAGAACGTCCCGACGCCGACCCCGCTCAACAGCGAGATCAGCGGAACGAAGCCGAGCCAGCTCGTCAGCGTCAGGAACGAGTACGCGAACACCGCGCCCATCATCAGCACGATCCCGAGCGTCGCGAGCACGCGCGGCCCGGTCCGGTCGACGCGCCGTCCCATCCACGGGGCCGTGAGCGCGCCGACCAGGTACCCGGGGACGAGCAGGAGGGACGCGTCGAGCGGGGAGAGGCCCCGGAGCCCCTGCAGATACATCGTGAGCAGGAAGACCACCGACAGGTACCCGAGGCTCTGAAGGAAGCCGGCGAGCAGGGAGAGGCCGAGGAGCCGCTGCCGAAGCCCGCGCAGGTCGAGCATCGGGGTCGCCGACCGGAGCTCGACCCAGGCGAACAGCGGGAGGAGGCCCAGTCCGAGCGCGACGAACGCGAGATTCGTCGTGTCGGCCCCGTACGCCGCGGCCTCGATCGCCCCGTAGCAGAGGCTCCCGAGCGCGGCGGAGAACACCCCGAACCCGGGGAAGTCGAACTGGGTCGACGACCGACGGCTCGGCGGGAGGTACTTCAGGCCGAGCGCGACCGCCCCGACGCCGATCGGGAGGTTGATGAAGAAGATGTAGCGCCAGCCCAGCGTCGAGGTGATGACGCCGCCGAGCAGGATTCCGAGGATCGCGCCGACCGACCACCCGAACGCCAGGAACCCGAAGGCGCGCCCTCGCTCGTGGGGCGGGAATACGTCCGCGATGAGCGCCCCGCCGATGGCGAAGACCATCGCCCCGCCGATCGCCTGCACCGACCGGGCGGCGATCAGGAACGTGGCGTCCGTCGCCAGACCGGACAGGACCGAGCCCAGGGTGAAGATCGCGAACCCGAGGTTGTAGATCCATGAGCGGCCGAGCATGTCGCCGAGCCGGCCGACCTGGGTCGTCAGCGTCGCCGTGATCAGCAGGTAGATCAGGATCGTCCAGATGATCGACGACAGACCGGCGTGAAGGTCGCCCGCCATCGTCGGCAGCGCCAGGATGACGATCGTACTGTCGACCGCGACCATCAGGGAGCCGAGGCTGGTGATCACGAGGACGATGGACTTCCGCGCGGAGGTGCGGGGACCCGTGGCCGAGGGCAACTCCGCGGTCGCGGGCAGACCCATCCGTACCCGCCGTGGTGCGTGGCGGCCGCCCTAGGTCTCCGTCGGCGGTTTCGGGCTCGGGGGGCCCGCCCGCGGCGGGGGAGTCCGCCGCCGGCGGAGCGCCAGACCGGCGAGCGCGATGGCGGCGATCGCCGCCGCGGCCAGGACGGCGGCCCACTCCCCGTCCGTGAGCGAGACCCGGGCAGGGGACGACGCCGGCGGGGGCAGGGCCGTCAGGTTGACGGTCTGTGCCAGCCCGGCGACGGTGACGGTGCCGTGGAGCGGCGTGACGTTGTACGGGGACGGCACGGCGACGCCGAACGCGTACGACCCGTTGGGGAGCGAGAAGCCCAGGGAGGTCCCCGACGTCACGATCGGAGCTCGCCCGGCCACCGAGAGGGTCCAGTTCTCTCCTGCCGGAAGGCCCGCCAGGGCGAACGTCACCCCGTACGTGACCTGGGAGAAGACCACCGACCGGACGACCGGACGACCGTCGACCGTCAGGTTGTCGAAGGTCGCGTTGGGGGCCCAGCCGGCCGCTTCGGCCCGGATGGTGAAGTTGTACGTCCCGTTCGGAGAGCGCCAGCTGAAGTTGCCGCTCGTGCCGCTCAACGTCGGTCCGCCCTGGATGACGACGGACCAGGCGTCCCCCGACGGAAGGCCCGATTCCACGAAGAGCACCGAGAAGGTCGGAAGACCGAACGTGACGAACTCGGTGAATCCGCTGCCGTTCACCGGAAGCGACCCCGACGCCGGGGAGGGGACGTAGTTCGGATAGGAGGAGCGGACGGAGAACGTGTACGTCCCGTTCGGCTCCTCGAACGTGATCGAGCTCGTGTTCGTCG
>JASHVP010000007.1 GCA_030044475.1 Thermoplasmata archaeon
TTTCGGAGTCTGGCGACACCGGCTTCTCTCGGATGGGCGCCCTGTGGAGAGAGCCCGGATGCTGCCGTCGGTTCGTCGATATCGTGAAGACCCCCCGAGTTACCTCGGGGGTGGAGAGTCCGCCCTCCCCGTCGAACATACACCCGAGTTAGGCACGCTACCGCCCCTCGAAGCTCCTCTAGCGCACCGGTCTCGACTGCCGACTCGGGGCGCCATGACGCGTGGGGTATCGGGCGGGTCTACCGTGAGTTGCAATCGCGCCATGGGCTGAGGGTCCGGATGACCGCCTTCCATGGCTTCGGTCCCCCCCCCCAGTCGCCGACCTCTCCAGTCCAACTCCCCACCCGGGTGGAATGACGAGATCCGCGGAATGGGCTTACGAGAGTCACCGTTCTCCGCTGAGCCGAATCCGCGTAGTTCCAAGCTCCCGGCCCCTCCCGAAATCTAGGGCAATCACTCCCACTCGATAGTTCCGGGCGGCTTATCGGTCACGTCGTATAGTACGCGCACAACTTGCCCAGAGAGCTCCCGCGTAATTCTCTCGGAGATGTGCTGCAGCACCGGACTCGGCAAGGCCACCGCCTTAGCGGTCATCGCATCGATTGACTCGACGACCCGCACGCTCACGGCGTCCCCGTGCACTCGGTTATCTCCCAGTACCCCGACGGTCGGTGCGTCCAGCAGGACTGCGAAGTACTGCCACGGGCGGGGGATCTCACCAGCAGCCACCGCCCGTTCGATCTCGGTCTCGACGATCGCGTTTGCGACGCGGGCTCGTCGGACCCGGTCCGGGGTCACTTCCCCATTGACGCGAACGGCAAGGCCGGGGCCCGGAAACGGCTGCCGGTCCGGCTCGGGGATGCCCAAGTGGCGCGCCACGGCGCGGACCTCGTCCTTGTACAGGTCGCGGAGCGGTTCGACGAGGATCAGCCGGCTGTCGCTCGGTACTCCGCCGACGTTGTGGTGGGTCTTGATCGTGTCGCGCAGCGCTCCGCCGCTCTCGATCCAGTCCGGGGCGATCGTTCCCTGGACCAAGCGGTCGGTACCGAACTTCGTCGCTTCCTCCTCGAAGAGCCGGATGAAGGCCGCGCCGACCCGGCGACGCTTCTCCTCCGGGTCCCGAACGCCCCGGAGCGCGCCGAGGAATCGGTCCTCGGCCCGCGCGATCGCGAAAGACAGGCGACTCGCCCGGAAGAACTCGCCGACCCTGTCCACCTCACCGGCGCGGAGGAGTCCGGTGTCGACGAAGATCGCGTGCGCACGGGAACCGAGCGCGCGTTCGGTGAGGACGGCCGCGGTGGTGGAATCTATGCCCCCGGACGCCGCGATCACCGCATCGCCCGGCACCTCGGCCCGAAGTTGGTCGATGATGGATCGAACGAATTCCGCCGGGTCGTTCACGACGTACCCCCGCCGGGCTCTTCCCGCCATCTGGCTCGGTACTTCTCGAGCTGCGGAATGACCTCCGGGAACTTTAGCGCCAAGATCTCCGCCGCGAGCAGGGCGGCGTTCTCCGCGGCGTCAAGTCCGACGGAGGCGACGGGGATCCCGGGGGGCATCTGGACCACGGAAAGGAGGCTGTCGAATCCGAGCCCCCGGTGCAACGGGACCCCGACTACTGGCTTCAACGTACGGGCCGCCACGACGCCGGGAAGCGCCGCGGAGAGGCCGGCCATCGCCACGAAGACGTCTGTCTCCGGGTCGCGGACGAGACGGTCGACCTTCTCCGGGTTGCGGTGGGCGGACGCGACGTGCACGTCGCAGGGGATCTGGAACTCGGCAAGTCGGGCCCGAACCGTCTCGGCGACCTCGAGGTCGGACTTCGAGCCGACCAGGACGGTGACCTTCATGGTGACGGCAGCGCTCCCGGGAGAAAACCTTTCGGCCCGCGGGCCCGCAACTTCATCCCTGCGACCGCCCTCGCGCCGCCGGATGGGGTGGCGTCTGCACCGGCACGGGCGCTTCCGCGCGTGGCTGGGGGCCCGGTTGGGAGGCGACGCCGAGCTGGGAGATCGCGCGTGGCGCCGGGCCTTGCACGTGCTGGGGGCGGCCGCGCTCGTGTACTACCTGCTCCCGGAGGAGGCCTTCGTGGTCGCCCCGAAGTGGGAAGTCCTCCTCGCGGCCCTCGTGGCCGTCCTCGTCCTGGAGGTCCTCCGCCACAAGGCGGGGCTGGAACTCCCGACGATCCGACCGTACGAGGCGCGGCGGGTCGCGAGCTTCGCCTTCTTCGCGGTCGCCGTGGTCGCGGCGATCCTCCTGTTCCCGCCCCCCATCGCGGTCGCGGTCGTCCTCGGTACCGCCATCGTCGACCCGCTCGCCGGGGAACTGCGCGACAGCCCGCACTACCGGCCGCTGTATCCGCTGATCCCGTTCGGGATCTATACGGGCTTGGCGTTCGGCGCCCTCGTCGCCGTCGGAAATTGGCCCCCGCCGGACGCGTTCTTCTTCGCCGTCGTCGCCGCCGGGTTGGCGCTGTTGGCCGAGCGACCGAAGTACCGGTGGGGGGACGACGACTTCGTCATGACGTTCGCCCCGGCGCTCGTCCTGTACACGTTCGGCGTCCTGGCCGCCGGTCTGCCGGCGTGATCCCACGACCCCCGACGGAACCGCCGTCGACCGGCGCCGGCGCGCCGCGAGCGGTCGGTCTCAGACCACCGGCGTGAGGATCGCGTGCGGGCTCCCCTTCTCCGGGTCCGGGCTGATCGAGTAGATCGTCGTCCGCGGCCGGATGCCGTAGATGCACGGGGCGTTGTCGACGTTGATGATCCGGAAGTACGTGTCCATCATGTTGAGCACCTCGCTCGACACGAGCAGTCCGGGCTTCAGGAGCCCGATCCCGAGGTTACCGACGTGCTTCGTGCGCGCGACGCCCTGGAAGTACATCCGGATGGCGACCTGGTCGCCCATCAGGCTCTCGAACGTGTCGAAGGCGGTGTACTCCATGAACGGTTTCCGGTCGGGGCCGGCGACCGCCTTCTGGGCCGTGACCATCGCGCGGAGCGCCTCGTCGCGTCCGAACCGGGCCATCGGCAGGATGTACGGGTCCTCCGTCTCCGCCGCCGTATAGTCCGGGATGCGGACCCGCGTGTCGAACGTGTTCGCCGGGACGTGCCGGATCAACGTCTCCCGCAACCGCTGGGGGGACTCCCCGGCGGCGAGCACCGCGATCAGGCCGCGCCCCTGGGCGAGGAAGTTCAGGAACGTCGGGGTGAACAGAAGGTAGTAGTCGTCGATCCCGACGTTGACGTCGACCTCGAAGGCGTTGACGCTGCCGCGCCGGAACCCGCCGCCGAGGATCTTGTCGAAGTCGGGGATCCCCGTCGAGTAGTACCGCTCGGGGTCGTTGACCGGCTTCCACGGCCCCTGGCCGACCGGGCCGGAGTGCGGGTTCGTCAGCCCCAGCGCCGCGAACCGGCCCCCATCGAGCGTGACCGCGTAGCGGGCCCGACCGATGTTCGTCGCCCGGAGCTTCTCGAGCCGAAGGTGGCGGACCCGCCGCTCGTCGAGCTCCTCGCGCTGGATGGAGATCAGCCCGTCGACGAGGTACTCGATCCCGCCGGCCTCGGGCTTCTCCAGGATCATGACGACGTCGGTGCTCGAGCCCTCCACCAAGTCCTTCTGGAGGGCCATGACGAACTCTTCCATCTCGAGTCCGTACTTGTGGGTCACTCCCTCGAGCGAGTCGATGACGAGGAGCGACTTCTCCGGGAGCGCCCGCTCGATCCGGTTGTAGACGTTCTCCACCTCCGGCATCGGGCTGCGCTTCAGGAGCGCGTGCAGGTGGGTCCGGTCGACCCGGGTCGGGGGGCCCCGCTCCTGGCCGAAGCTCGCCAGCGCCTCGCGGGCGGCCTTGACCTTCCGCTGCTCGGGCTCGGGCAGCTCCGGCTCGCGGGCCTTCCCGCCCGCCTGGATCGTGTCGAGGAACAGTTTCGCGGCGTCCAGGACCCGGGTGCGCATCTCCGTCGTCTTCAGCCACGGGAACTGGCGGTAGAGCGCCTCGTCGCCGACCCGGGTGGACAGGTAGTACGATCGGTTCGGCTGCCCGACCCGCTCCAGGAGCTCGAGCCCGAACGTCGTCTTCCCGGTGCCGGCCCCGCCCTTCACGATGAGGGAACGCCCCCCCTTGCCACTGAGGAAAGCGATGACCTCGGGCGGCACCCCCCCGACCGTGCTCCCTTCGTTTGCGTTCATCGAAGACCTGGGTGGCACGGGCGGCGCGAGGGTCCCGGTACCCAACGAACCATTCCGTATCCCACCGATGGAATGGGCACCTTCGGAAAGTAAAGCTTTCGCACGGTGAGGAACGCCCCGGCCCCCGTCAGTCGTCCGTCGCCCGGTTCGCCGCGTCGCGGGCCGCCCGCCAGGCGGTTCGGAGCGGTTCGCCCGGCTCTCCCACGGCGGTCGCCGCCGACGGATTGCCGCCGCCCTTGCCCGCGAAGGCGGGCGTCCCGGCCTCGAGGACGGAGAGCGCCGAGACCCCGGGCGCCGTCGAGCCGACGAATAACGTTCCGCGCCCTTCCCGCTCGGCCGCGAGCACGGCCACGGCGTTCCCGTCCCGGGTGAGCAGCCGCGAGAGCTCCATGAGCTCGCGCCGGTCGAGGTCGACCTCGGCGGCGATCACGAGGGGTCGGCGGTCCGCCGGAGCGCCCGCCTCCGCCCGCAGCCGCGCCGCGGTCCCTTGGAGGTCTTCCCGCCGGCGCTCCTTCCGGGTCCTCCGGCCCTCTTCGACCTCCGCCAGCAGCCGCTCGATCCCGGACGGCAGATGGGCGACCGGGACCCCGAGCCGGCGCGCCGCCTCCTGCAGGATCTCCTCGTGCTCCTCCCGGAGGTCGAGCGCTCGCTCCCCGCTCGCGAAGGTGAGCCGCACGATGCCGTCCTGAATCCGCTCGACGTCCAGGATCGACACCGCGCCGACCTCGCTCGTGTGGGTGCAGTGCGTCCCCCCGCACGCCTCGACATCGAACCCCGGTACCTCGACGATGCGGAGCTCCTTGCCCGGGACCGCGCCGCCCTGGTAGAGCGTGAATCCGAACCGGCGCTCGGCTTCCGTCCTCGCCTCGAAGTAGCTCTTCACTGGGCGGTCCTCGCGCACGATCTCGTTGACCCGCCGGTCGACGCGCCGGAGCTCCTCCTTCGAGAGGGGTCGATAGTGCGTGACGTCGATCCGCGCCGCCTCGGGAGCCTTGTAGGCGCCGGCCTGCCACGCGTGGGGCCCGAGCACCTCGCGCAGGGCCCCGTTCAGAAGGTGGGTCGCCGTGTGGTGTTGCATCAATTGGGTGCGTCGCACCGGGTCGATGCGCCCGCGCACCTTGTCCCCCGCGCGGAACGGGCTCTCCCGCTCGAGGCGATGGAAGACGTGGGGCCCGCGACGACTGACCTCGACGACGGCGAGGTCCCCGAGGTGCCCCGTGTCCGTGACCTGCCCGCCCCCGGTGGGATAGAAGTAGGTGCGGTCGAGCACGACGTACGGCCCGTCCGCGTGCGCCACGCGGGCCTCGAAGGAGACGGTGTACGGGTCGAGGTAGTACCCGACCTCGGTCGCCGGGACCGAGGCCGGCACCTCGGGGAGCGGGGCGGTCGTCTCGGTGTACTCGGTCGTGGGGGTCTCGCCCTCGTGACGCGCGGCGACCCGGGCGTAGAAGTCCTCCGGGATCGCGGGCGGCGCGGCGAGTTCCTCCACGGCCACTTCGGGAGGGACTCCGAGGGAGTCGTACCAGGCGAGGAGGTCCTCGGACGTCACCGACCCGCCGGTCGACCGGAGCCGGTCCTCGGTCCGACGGATCGTCTGGCGCGCCCGGGCGATCGCCTCGCGGTACCGCTCGATCTCCGCCTCCACCGTGCGGTGCAGGTCGTCCCGGTGTTCCCCGACTTCCGGAAAGTCGAGCGCGATCTCCCGCGCCGCCCGGTCGAGGAGGGCGACGAGGGTCGGAGCCTCGGGGGTCTGGTCCAGGATCCGCAGCGAACGACGCAGGACCAGGCGGGCGAAGTACCCTTCCTTGCTGTTCGACGGGACCACGCCGTCCGTCAGGAGGAAGTTGAGCGCCCGCGCGTGGTCGATCAGCAGCGCGGCTTCTCGCGGCGGGAACGTACGGCGGAGCTCGTCGTACTCGGCGCCGAAGACCGCCTCGTACGCTGTCTTCGTGCCCTGGCTCGCCCAGACGAACCGCTCGAGTCCGTAGCCGGTGTCGACGACGGTGAGCGGCATCGGCCGCAGGTCCGCGCCGTCGCGGACGTACTCCATGAACACCAGCGTCGCCAGCTCGAGCCCGGCGACGCCGACGCTGAGCGACGGGCCGAGGTTCCCCCCGCCCTCCCAGACCTCCTCCTTGTAGGTGATGCCGAGCGGGTCGGTCCCGAGGGGGCCCGTGAGCAGCTCGTGGCAGAGTTCCACGGTCCGGTCCTTGAAGTACACCGGGTGGTCCGGCCGGTTGAACGCGTGGTGCGCCATCATCTCGAACAGCGAGAAGTGGCGGCCGCTGCGCCCGATCTCCTCGAGGTCGTTGAACCGGAGGACCGGCTGGCTGATCGCGAGCGGGTTCGCCGGCGGCGGGATCGCACCGCTGGTGACCCACGGCTGGAAGTCGTAGATCGACGCCTGGGTGAAGAAGACGTCGTTCCGCCAGCGCGCGACGGTCGGGTAGCGACGCAGGCGGGTATGGCCCCGAGCCTCGAAGAACCCGAGGAATTCCGACCGCATCCCCCGCACGTCGTACGGGCGCGCGAAGATCGGGTGCCCGACGAAGCCGTACTCGCGGCAGGGGGCCTCCTGGCACCGGTCGTGCTCGCCGAGGGTCCAGAAGCCGCTCCCACAGACGACGCAGGTCCGGCGGCGGAACCCGCCTCGGTGGAAGACCGGCAGGTCGTACTCGGCGGGGTCCATCGGGCGGCGCCGACGCCCCCTGACGCTTTTACGGTTTGGCCGGTGGACGAGCGCGTTCGGCGACGGCGGCCGCGTCCGGCCCCCGCGGCCGGCGGAGCGATACGTTGGCGACCCCCGGTCCGGTCGACGCCCGAACCGCCGCTCGCGCGACCTGGTTCCTGATCGCGCTCCGGGCGGGGTACGCCTACAACTGGCTGGACGTCGGCCCGGCGCTCCCGGCGATCGGCGGCACCTTCTCGGTCGGGCCCGCGGAGTGGGGGCTGCTCGTCGGCATCTTCCTGGTCGGCGCCGGCGCGTTCCAGGTCCCCGCCGGCCTGCTCGCCCGTCGGTACGGCCCGCGGCCGGTCGCGCTGTGCGGCGCCGGGCTGCTCGCGGTCAGCGCGTCGGGCAGCGCCTTCGCCCCGACGTTCCCGGCGCTCGTGGCGGCCCGGCTCGTGGCCGGCGTCGGGGCGGCCTTGTTCTTCTCTCCCGCGATCGGGCTCGTGGCGAGCCTGTTCCCGCCGGGACGGCGGGGCCTCCCGGTCGGGGGCTTCAGCTCGGCGTTCAGCGGGGGAGCGGCGGCGGGGGTGCTCGCCACCGCGCTCCTCGTGCCCGTGGTCGGGTGGCGGCTCGCGCTCCTGTTCGGGGGCGTCGGGCTCGGGGCGCTGACCGTGCTCACCGTCCTCGCGATCCCGCGCCGTATCGGGGCCGCCGAGCCGGTCGCCGCCTCCCGGACGGGGATCCCCCGGGCGCTGCGATATCGCGGGGTCTGGGCGGTCGGCCTCGCCTTCGTCGGGCTCGAGGGCGCGTCGTTCGCGACGAGCCAGTTCATCGTCCCGTACGCCGAGGCGATCCGCGGATGGACCCCGGCCCTCGCGGGGGTCGTCGGCCTGGCGTTCGTGTTCCCGAGCGTCGTCGGAGGGCCGGTCGGCGGCGTGATCGCGGAGCGCCGGTTCAACCACCGCACCCAGTTCGTGGTGGTGACGGTGGCCGCCGCCGGCCTGCTCGCCCTGATCCCGATCGCCGGCCTCGCGGCCGCGATCGCGATCGGAGTGCTGTTCTCGGTGTTCTACGGGTTCCTCTACGCCGTGATGTACGTCCTTCCGCACTTCTGGAGCGAAGTCCCGCGCGAGGAGATTCCGCTCGCGATCGGGCTGTTCAATTCGATGCAACTCGCCGGCGGCGCCGGGGTGGCGGCGTTCTTCGGGGTCGTGGTCGCGCTCCGCTCGTACGACGTCGCGTGGGAGGTGCTCGCCGCGCTCCAGGTCGCGACCCTGATCGCGATCGTCGCGCTGCCCGCGACCCGGCCGCCGTCCGCGGCGCGTCCTCCGGACGCGGCGGCGCCCGTCCTTCCCTGACGGCGATCCCGGTGGCGCAGAGGTCGGCGATCGGGCACTCCGGGCACCGCGGCCCGATCGGACGGCAGACGTTCTGCCCGTGCTGGACCAGGAGCGGGTTCAGCGGGATCCAGTACCGCGGGTCGATCCGCTCGCGCAGCTGCGCCTCGGTCTCCTCCGGCGAGCGGGTCCGCACCACCCCGAGCCGGTTCGCGATCCGGTGGACGTGGGTGTCGACCGGGATGGCGGGGATCCCGTAGCCGAACACCAGCACGCAGTTCGCCGTCTTCGGACCGACGCCGGGGAGCGACGTCAGCTCCTCGAAGGTCCGGGGAACGACCCCGCCGAACCGGTCGAGCAGCTCCCGGGCGACGCGGCGGACGACCCGGGTCTTCACCCGGTAGAAGCCCGTGCGCCGGATCAGCGGCTCGACCTCCCTCGGCCGGGACCGGGCGAGCGACGGCGCGTCCGGGAACCGCGCGAAGAGGGCGGCGCTCGCCACGTCGGTGTTCGCGTCCTTCGTCCGCTGGGAGAGGATCGTGCCGATCAGCACTTGGAACGGGTCCTCGGCGTGGTCGCGCAGGTACGGGCGCCGCCAGTCGCCGGTCCGGTAGAACGCCGAGAGCCGGTCGAGCACCGTCTCCCAGTCGACGGCGGTCGCGGTCACCGTCGGACTCCGTCCGGGGCGAGGGTCGGCGCTCCCTGCCCGGGGTCCGACAGGTCCGGTTCGTCGCCCGACTCGGGCCCCCGCAGTAGCTCGCCGATGAGGTAGTCGCTCCCGGTGACGACCGTGAATCCCTCGACCCCCGTGGCCGCCCGGGCGACCCGCAGACCCTCCGCGGCCGTCGGCGCGACGACGATCCGGGGGAACCGCCCGATCGCGGCGGCCTTCACGTCCGTCGGAGGGAGCCC
>JASHVP010000093.1 GCA_030044475.1 Thermoplasmata archaeon
CGGGGGGGCCGTCCCCTCCCTCGGCGGCCCCGGCGACGGCGACCGTCCACTCCGCGCTCTCGGGCGGGCTCCAGACCGAGCTGGCGACGCGGGCGAAGGACCTCTACGCCGCCACCGGGCTGCCCGACGCGGCGAAGCTCGAACCCAACTTCGGCTTCTCCGACGTCCGCGAGGGCAACGCCCTCGTGCCGGCCAACCTCGCGACCCCGCAGGTCTCCCCGGGGCCGACCTCGATCGGCGTGAACGACCTCGGTCTCCGCGCCGCCCCGAACGGCACCTACGTGGCCTACTCCTACCGCACCACGTCGCTCGTCGGGACCGTGACGATCGACAACCTCTCGCTCCTCCCCGTCATGACGAACGCATCCGATGCGATCACCATCCAGGAGAACGCGGTCCTCAACAACGTGACCCTGTTCGGCCAGTCGGTCAACCAGATCTGGGCCCAGAACGTGATCCTCTACTCGGTCGCGGGCGATCAGCTCCAGCTGCTCACCGACGCCTGGAACTTCACCGGGCCGCCGTTCGCCTTGTTCGCCAACGACATCTACGCCCATTCGCCGGGCGGGTTCCTCTTCGGGGGGACGTACGTCCACCAGGTGCCGCTCCAGCCCCCCGCGTTCCACGTGGAGATGCCGTTCACCATCCGGCTCTACCTGAACGCGACGAACATCGCGGGCCGCAACGCGCTGTTCTTCAACTACACGCTCGCCTCGGCCGCGAACATCACGCTCGGGTCCACCAACTTCGGCCGGACGATCAACGGCGGCTCGTTCGACTGGATCATCTTCAACTCGCGGGCCGGGATGCCGGCGTCCTACCGGGCCCCGCCGGCGTCGTTCCTGATCAGCGGCAGCCAAGCGACGGGACTCGGCCTGGCGAACGACGCCGAGATCGCGTTCTGCGGTCCGAGCGACGGGTTCAGTGCCGACATCCGGTCCCTCACGGCGACGGCCCAGCTCCTGGAGCTCAACGCCACGACCGGGCGGTACGCGGCGGTCCCGGCCGCGTTCACGACCACGGAGGACACCGGGGAGAGCGTCGAGGGCGTCGACGCCCACTTTACGACCTCCTCGGCGACGAACGGGACGGCGCTGCTCACCAACGGGCCGGAGTTCATCTACGGGCTGTGGAACGCCACGGCTTCGGCGGTCCACGAACGGGCGTACACGGTGGACCTCGCCCCCCGGTCCGCGCTGCTCTGGGTCTCCCCCGATTCGGGGGTCTCCCCCGCCGGCTTCAACAACAGCTCCGCCGCCTGGGCGCTCGCCCCGTCGTCCCGATCGACGTTCTGGCTGCCGACGGGGCCCGGGCAGACGTACTCCGCGGCGATCTTCGCGAACGACTACGCGCCCACGTATGCGCCGATCGCCCCCGGACCGGTTTCGACTCTCTCGCTGGCTCCCGACGCGGCGGCGGGTCTTTACGTGCCGGTGATCGCGTTCGGGAACGCGGGCGTCGCGGCGATCGCCCGGAGCGGCGATGGGTCCGCCGCCGATCCGTACGTGGTCTCGTACTCGCAGACTACCCCGATCAGCGCGCTGTTCGGGGTCTTTGACGAGTTCTCCGAGCCGCTCTACCCGGGCCTGCTGTTCAGCGACGTCACGGCCCACGTGACGATCGTCGACCCCCCGAGCTTCGCGATCCGGTACTCCGCGGCGGACCTGTTCCCCCTGGAGTACTTCTGGGGCCTGTCGGTCCCGCGGACCAACGACCTCCCGATCGAGATCTACGACTCGTCGAACGTCACGATCGTCGGCGCGTCCGACATCAGCGGCTGGTTCCCGGTCACGCAATCCGGGTTCCTGATGTCGTCGCTGTTCCTTTCGAACGACACCGACTGCCTGGTCGCGTACGACCACTTCGCGAGCATGGGCAGCTCGATGGTGATCGTCGGACCCGCGGGCCGCGCGACCGGCGAGGGGAACGTCGTCTTCGGGAACCGGTTCACGACGAGCCCGATCACCACCGGGCCGGACGCGGCGGACCTCTACGTGGTCATCGCGTACGACACCCCGTACAACGGCACCCCCGCCCCGGGCGCCCTGGGCGTCTTCGCGAACGGGAACACGATCTACAACAACCTGTTCGCGACGCCGATCACCGCCTACAGCCCTCCGCAGGTCCCGTTCCTCGCCTACGTCTTCGTCAACGACCTGGGCTACCACGACTTCCGGGCGGTCGCGACGACCTGGAGCGACCACTGGAGCGTCCCGCTCCGCCCGGCCGTCACGGTCCAGGTGGTGAACGGGATCGCGCTGACCGGGAGCGTCGTCCGGGCCCCGTTCGAGGGAGGGAACGCCTGGACGAACTGGAACGGCACGCTCCCGTACACGGACGACGGGCTGATCACCTCGGGCGGGGACGCCCTTCCCCTCCCGCTCGCGGGCAGTCCCGTGCGCGCGGTGTTCGTCGTCGAGCTCGGGCTGCCGTCCGGGACCGCGTGGACGATCTCCCTCGGCGGCACGACCTACACGAGCTCCTCCCACTTCGTCCTGGCGTACGTGGCGCCGGGCGCCGTCGCCTTCTCGGTGGCGAACAGCGGCGCCCGGGTCCCGTTCCCGGCGAGCGGGACCGTGCACGTGCACGCGAACGTCGTGCTGTGGGTGGTGTTCCTTCCGTAGCGTCGGCGAGCGTCCCGCCGCCCTCCCCCGCCGGACCTCCGGTGTCCACCCGGGGTGTGCTACGTTCTTGTAGCCGGTCGCGGGTCGTTCTCCGATGTCGGACGACTTCTTCCCCGAGGCGGAGGTCTGCTCGTCGAGAGAGTTCCGGGTGCTGCGCGGATTGCGCTCCCGCGTCCTCGTGACGCTGGGCGCGCTGGTGGCCTGGCCGAGCCTGACCCTGCTCTACCTCGCCTTCTGGGCCCCGCAGTTCACCTTGTTCCAGAGCTTCGCCATCCTGGTCGTCTCCCTGCTGGCGATGTTCGCGGTGGTGGCCGGCGCCTGGATCTCCTTCGGGGTCCGGCGGTTCGGCCGCTGGTTCGACTGATCGGGGGCTCCGCGGCGCGGACCCGGTCCCCCCGCGTCCGGCGCCGCGCGCCCCCTAGCGCTGCGGGGCTCCGCACGAGGGGCAGGCGGCGACCGCCTCGTCCATCAGGTTCCCGCAGAAGCTGCACCGGACCTTGACGACCTCCCGCACG
>JASHVP010000008.1 GCA_030044475.1 Thermoplasmata archaeon
AACGACACCCGGTACGGACTGTTCGCCGCGCTCTGGACGAAGGATCTCGGGACGGCGCACTCGGTCGCGCGGCGGCTCTCGGCCGGTATGATCGCCGTCAACGACCCCCCCAGCACGTACCCGCAGACCCCGTTCGGCGGATTCAAGGAGAGCGGCCTCGGCTTCGAGCAGGGGAGCCGGGTGGTCGAGAGCTACACCCGTCGGAAGAACGTGCTCCTCAACCTCGGCGCCGCCCGGAAGAAGGCCTGACCGCGCGCGGTCGACCCGGCGTCGGGAGTTATCGCCCGGTGCCGGGTGGCCCCCCGTGGCCGGCCTGCCCGTCCCGTCGGGGAACGACGCGCGGGACGGGCATCGATTCCTCCTCGCCCTCGACCGTCGACTGGAGCCGCTCGACCGAGCGATCCTCGTCGCGGACTGGGACCTCCAGAGCGGCCGGAGCCGCACCGGGTCCGAGCCGTGGCAACTGCAGCGGAGCGCGCTCCTCTCGGACGAGCGCCTCCTCCCGTGGACGCGCGCCGCCCGGCGACGCGCCTGGCCGCCGGCGATCGCGCGACGGCTCGAGCTGCTGGAACGCGTCCTGCTCGACGCGCGCGTCGAGCAGGATCCCGAGGTCGTCCGTCGCCGTTCCGAGCTCCAGCGCCGCGTCGTGGCATACCGCCCCCGGTGGAACGGGCGTCGGGTCCCCCGGTCCGTGGTGCACCGCGTCCTGCGGCGCGACCGCCGTTCCTCGGTCCGGCGACGGGCGTACTACGCGCTGGAACCGTTGAACCGAGCTCTCGAGGACGGCGTCGCCGAGCTGATCGCGCTGCGCAACGAGAAGGCACGCGCGCTCGGCTTCCGGACCTTCGCGGAGATGCAATTGGGCTTCGCGGGGGTCTCGCCCGAGGACGTCGCGGAGCTGTCCCAGGCGGCGCTCCGGGGCGCGGCGCCGAGGCTCCGGAGCCTCCGGGAGATCGACGGGCGGAGGGCCGAGAACGGCTGGCATCCGTGGGACATCGACCACGTCTTCGCCCAGCGCGCGTCGCTCCCCGATTCCGCGTTCCCGCGGACTCCGATGCTGCCGCGGATCCTCGCCGCCGTGCGCGCGTGGGGATTCCCCACCGGACGGATGCGGTTCCGGGTGGTCTTCCACGACCTACCGGCGGGCGGGCTCACGCTCGCGCCCGACCCCCCGAAGGACGTTCGGATCCTGGTGCACCCCCAGGGCGGCTGGCATGCGTACCACGTGATGTTCCACGAGGTCGGTCACGCGGTCCACTCGGCGTCGATCCGGTCCCCCCGGCACCTCCTGCGCTGGCACGAGAACGTGCCCGGCTTCGGGGCCTTCCACGAGGGGATCGGCGAGCTGTTCGCCGCGCTCTCGAGCGACGCCAACTGGCTCGGGACCCAGCGCGGGCTGCCCCGGTCCGCGGTCGCCGCGTTCCTCGCGGACCGCCGCGATGCCGAGCTGCGGGCGACGGGGCTCACGACCTGCTGGATGCGGGTGGAGCAGGCGCTCTACCGGAACCCGCACCGGGACCCGATGGAGGAGGCGACGCGGTACGAGCGGCGACTGTTCGGGTTCGACGACTATCCCCCGCGCTCGTTCGTCGACTCGTTCTGGGTCGATACCCCGTCGTACGCGCCGAACTACGTGCTGGCCGCGCTGTTCCGGGCCCAGGTGGCCGCCGCCCTCGTCGACCGACTCGGGGGTCCGTTCTGGCCGAACCGGAAGGTCGGGCCCTGGCTGACCCGGAATTGGATGGCGCCCGGGTCGCTCGTGGAGTGGCTCCCGCGGCTGCGGGAACTGACCGGTCGTCCGCTCGGCGCCGAGGCGTTCCGCGCGCGGGTCGGGACGGCCTAGCGCGCGGGGGGGCCGGGCGCTCGTGGTACGTACGAAACCCCAAAAGAACCCGCTTCGGCTCCTCCCTCCATGTTCCCGTCGAAGCCCCCGCGCGGGGAGTGGGGGGCCTGCCAGTTCTGCGGGGTCGCGGTGCCGCCCGGTTCGGCGAAGTGCGAGCTGTGCGGCGCGGCCGCCCCCCTGACCGCCCAGCAGCTGGCGACCGCCGCGCCGAAGGTGAAGCGCCGGGTCCGGCTCACCGGGACCCTGCGGGCGTTCATCGTGATCGTGGTCGTGATCGGGCTCTCCTACTCGCTGATCTCGGTGGTGCTGCAGGGACCCCCGGTCGTCGCGGACCCGCTCACGACCGCCGCGATGTATCACATCGGCGCCGGCAACATCACGCTCCTCTCGGGCGCGATCACCGGCGGCGACTACGTCCTCGGGAACTTCACGACGATCCTCCCGTCGGGCGCGTCGATCGAGCTCGCCGTGTACAATTCGACCGAAGGGGCGGCGTACTTCAGCGGGGCCCCGTCGAGCCCGGCCTACACGATCTCGCCGACGTCGGACGGCCGGATCGTCTTCTCCGCCGCGTACACCGACACGTACTACTTCGTGTTCACGAACCCGTACCCCGTGCCCAGCCACCTGACGGTCGAGGTCTGGATCACCACGACGTACGAGTCGAACGTCGGGGACGACGGGTTCGCGTAGGGGCCCCTACGTGGCGGCGTCGGGGGGGACCTCGGCGCGCTTCAGGTACTGCGCCGGGACCTGGTTCACGAGGTAGACGGTCTTGCCGGCGCGCATGATCACGAGCCCGTCGCCCCGCGCCCGTTTCGCATCGACCTCGAGGAGGATCGGCTCCGGCGTCCGGACCGCCCCGGCCGCGCGCGCGTCCTCGGCGGTCTTCGACAGGTGGACCTTCCGGCGGTCGGACGGCTTCAGGCCCACCTCGAGGACGATGGCGGCCTCCTCGGCGGTGACCGGGAAGTAGAGCTGGTCCGGGATGTTCTCGGTCGGGAGGTCGGGCTCGACCTCGAGCGTGTGGCCGTACGTGGCCCGGATCCGATCGTCGCGGACCTCGTACCGCCCCTTCGCGTCGGTCTCGGCGATCGCGACGAGGTGCTGGACCCGCAGCCAGTGGTAGGCGGGGTGCTTCTGGGAGATCGCGCGCACGATCCCCGGGAGCGCGACCCACCCCTGCGGGTCGATCGGGAGCGAGTATCGGTCCGGGAAGTGGCGAAGGATGCCGGTCAGGACCCGGCCGAGGTGGTCGAGCTCCCGGTCGTTCATCAGGAAGCGGCCGTTCTGCCCGCAGACGGGGCACGCCTCGGCGCGGAAGTACCCGTGCTGCGCGCACTCCTTCAGCATGCTCGTCCGTCAGGCCCTGACCTTGTCCGCCTTCTTCTCGAAATCGGTGAGCAGGTCGCCGTAGAGGTCCGCGAGGTCCTTGAGGACGCGCTTCAGGACCTGCTGCGGCTTTTCGCCCTTGGTCCGGACGAACAGGGTCGGGCGGTCGAGGAACGGGTGGCCGAGGTAGTACCGCGCCTCGACGACCTTCTCCTCCTTCTGGAGCGCCTCGACGAGGGGGATGAGCAGGGTCTCCTCGCCCCGGGGGAACTCGACCCGGAGAAGGTCGTGTTCCTTCTCGACCACGCGAAGGTCCATCGGGGCCTCGGAGGCCGGCCCACCAACGTCCGATTCTTAAGCGTGGCGGAACCGAGGGACCCGCCGGCGCCGCCGAGGGCCCGGGCGCCGACGGGCCTATAACCCTCGTTCCCTGCTGCGCGACGATGCGCTGGCTGATCGTCGGGGGCGGGGCCCGCGAGCACGCGATCGGCGTCGCGCTCGCCCGGGCGGGGGCCGAGCTCGTCGTCGCGAGCCCGAACGCGAACCCCGGGCTCGACCGCCTGGCCCGGGCCACGGTCCGGTGCGACGCGACCGACGGCGCGAAGATCGGGGAGTTCGCCCGATCGTCCGGTGCGCAGGCGGCGGCGATCGGTCCGGAGGCGCCGCTCGCGGCGGGGGTCGCCGACGTCCTCCGGGGGGCCGAGTTGCCGACGGTCGGACCCGGGGCCGACGGGGCGCGGATCGAGTCGTCGAAGCTGTTCTGCCGGGAGCTGCTCGCCCGCCATGGGGTGCCCGGCCAGCCGCGGTTCGCCGCGCCCGCCTCGGTCGACGACGTCGACCCGCAGCTCGCGGCGTTCGACCGGCCGCTGGTCGTCAAGCCGAGCGGGCTGACGTCCGGGAAGGGGGTCTGGGTCGAAGGCTCCGACTTCACGGACCGGAAGGACGCCGCGATCTACGCGAAATCGGTCCTCGTCCAGGGCGGCGGCGTCGTCTTCGAGGAGAAGCTCGACGGCGAGGAGTTCAGCCTGATGGCGTTCGTGACCGACTCCGGCGTCTTCCCGATGCCGGCCGTCCAGGACTTCAAGCGGGCGCTCGAGGGCGACCAGGGCGGGAACACCGGCGGGATGGGGTCGTACTCCCAGCGCGACCACCTGCTGCCGTTCCTCCCCGCGGCCGATCGCAACCGGGCCCTCGAGATCCTGACGCGCTCCGTGGCGGCGCTGCGCGCGGAGGGGATCCCGTACCGAGGCATCCTCTACGGGGGATTCATGCTGACGGCCGAGGGACCCCGGCTGCTCGAGTTCAACGCGCGGTTCGGCGACCCGGAGGGGATCAACGCGCTGACGCTCTACGAGCCCGGGGACTTCTCCGAGCTCCTGCTCGGGGTCGCGACGGGCCGCGTCGACCCGAACCTCCTCCAGTTCCGCCTGCGGTCGACCGTGGTGAAGTACGTCGTGCCGCCGGGGTACGGCAGCCGCGCCCAGGCCGGCGGTCTCCTGACGCTCGACGAGGCGGCGATCGAGGACGAGGGCGTCCACGTCCTGTTCGGCAGCGTCGAGGCCGCCGGACCGGCGACCGTCCGCCTCGGCACGTCCCGGGGCCTCGCGCTCGTCGGCGAGGCGAGCGCGATCCACGAGGCCGGCACCCGGGTCGAGGCGGCGCTGGCCCACCTCCACGGCGCCTTCTACGTCCGCCACGACATCGGGACGAAGGACGACCTCGCGAAGCGGCGGGAGCACATGCGCTCCCTGCTCGCTCCGGGCGCGAAGCCGTCGCCGCTCCCGCTCTCCGTCGCGCCGGCCGGCGCGCCCCCGTCGAGCGCCGGCCCGCCCGAGCAGCTGGCCCACTGACGGGCGAAGCGTCTAAGAGCCGCCGACCGCTCGACGCGGTGCCATGTTCTGCCCCAACTGCAAGCGACTGATGCGCCCGGACCGGGCCCGCGGCGTCTGGCACTGCCCCGCCTGCGGGACCGAGGTGCCGCTGGGCCGGGGCGTCGAGGTCGGCACCTCCACCCCGCACGCCCGGGGCGGCGTCGCCGTCGTCGAGTCGAGGGTCGCCACGCTGCCGAAGACGGCCGAGGTCTGCCCGAAGTGCGGGAACGGCGAGGCGTACTGGGTGCTGCGGCAGACGCGCGGCTCGGACGAGCCCGAGACCCGCATCTTCGAGTGCACGAAGTGCGGACACAAATGGCGGGAGTACCAGTGAGTGGCCCGGCGTTCGACCCGGTCGCCCGGGCGTTCGCCCCCGATGCCGAGGGGCGAGCGGTCCGCCTCCGGGGGTGGGTGCTGCGGTCCCGGTCGTCCGGCGGGATCCTGTTCGTCGTGCTGCGGGACCGGACGGGGCACGTCCAGGTGACGGCCCGCCGCGACGCGGTCGGCGCCGCCGCGTTCGACGCGGCCGAGCACGTCCAGGTCGAAGGGGCGATCTCGGTCGAGGGGACGGTCGCCGCGGACGCTCGGGCCCCGGGGGGACGCGAGGTGCGCGCGACCTCGATCGCCGTCCTGGACGCGGGCCAGCCGTTCCCGATCTTCTCCGAGCAGACCGAGGAGTTCCTCCTCGACAAGCGGCATCTCGCGATCCGCTCCCAGGAGCACGTCGCGACGTTCCGGGTGAAGGCGGAGCTGCTCCGGGCGCTTCGCGAGTTCCTCGACCGCGAGGAGGTCCTCGAGGTGACGCCGCCGATCCTCTCCGGGAACGCGGCGGAGGGCGGCTCGGAAGCGTTCCAGATCGACTACTTCGGCCGGCCCGGCTACCTCTCCCAGACGGCCCAGCTGTACCTCGAGGCCCTGATCGCGCCGCACGAGCGGGTGTACGCGCTCACCCCGTCGTTCCGGGCCGAGAAGTCCCGGACGAACCGCCATCTCACGGAGTACCTGCACCTCGAGGTCGAGCTCGCGTGGACCGACCTCGACGGGCTGATCGACTTCACGGAGCGGATGATCGCGGAGTCGGTCCGGGCGGTGGCGGAGCGCCGCCCGAAGGAGCTCGCCGCGCTCGGTCGGCCGCCGGAGGAGCTGCTCGCGCTCCGGCGCCCGTTCCCGCGGATCACGTACACGGAGGCGATCGAGCGCCTGCGGGCCCAGGGGTTCCGTCTCGAGTGGGGGTCCGACCTCGGGACCGCCGAGGAGCGCGCCCTCACGCTCGAGTCGAAGGAGCCGCTGTTCGTGACCCGGTACCCGCGGGCGGTCAAGGCGTTCTACATGCTCCAGACGCCGGGCGACCCCCGGACCGTCGAGGCCGTCGACCTGCTCGGGCCCGAAGGGTACCACGAGCTCGTCGGCGCGTCGTGCCGGGAGACGGACATCGACCGTCTGGTCGAACGGATCGGACAGATCGGCGCCCGGGTCGAGGAGTACGAGTGGTACCTCGACCTGCGCCGCCACGGGAGCGTGCCCCACGCCGGGCTCGGGCTCGGCATCGAGCGACTGCTGCGCTGGATGCTCCGGCGCGAGCACATCCGCGAGACGACGCCGTTCCCGCGGACCCCGGCCCGGCACACGCCCTAGCCGCGGTGGGCAAGATTCAATAGCGCGCGCGATTCTCGCGGCGCCGTCCGCTCGTCGGGAGCCCACGGGAGTGTCAGAACAGGGGACGCACCGAGGAGCGGGGTCGCCGTCGCCCGTCTCCGTCGAGAGGATCACGCACCAGGACGTCCCGGCGATCTGCGCGCTCTACAAGCGCGTCTGGGAGCCGGCCCCGGACGGGGTGCCGAGCGAGTTCGTCAAATCGTGGATCCCGACGCCGCTCGAGTTCACGAGCTGGATGGAGGGGATCACCTACTTCGCGGCGCGCCGCGACGGCCGCGTGGTCGGCGTCGTCGGCCTCGAGATGCGTCGCGGCACGGGTCGTCTCGTGCACCTGGCCGTCGACCCCGACGCCCGACGCCAGGGCGTCGCGACCGCCCTCGTGAAGGCGGGGCTCGACTGGGCGCGCCACGCCAACGCCCCGGCGGTCTGGACCGACGCGCTCGCCAAGTTCCCCGGGGCCGCCGACCTGTTCCGCCATCTGGGGTTCAAGGACGCCGGTCTGCTCCACCGGCACGAGTGGGGCGAGGACATCCGGCTGTTCGAGCTGCTGCTCTAGGCCCCGTCGCGCGCCCGGCGGGCGCGCAGCCGCGCGAGCGACACCCCGTGCGTCTGCTGCAGGGCGCGCAGGCGCCGCAACCCCTCCTCCGGACGACCCCGGAAGAACTCCCGCGCCCCCCGGGCGAGTTGCATCGCCTCGAGCTCGGTCGCGATGCCGTGCGACCGCTCCTCGATCAGGTAGTCGCCGTACTCGGAGACGTACCGGGGGAGACCGGCCTTCAGCCGGTTCACGGCCTGGAGGCGGAGGGCCCGGATCTGCTGCTTGAGCGAGGCCAACTTGCCCGCGCGGAGCTCCGCCTCGAGGTCCTCGGCGACCTCGCCGGGGTCCTGGGGTGGCTCGACGCCGACGGCCGCCATGTCCTTCAGCAGCGCGACGACGCGCTCGAGCTCCTCCCGCGCCTGGTCGAGGTGCCGCTCCTTCAGCGTCACCACGCGGTCGACCTGGTGGAACGTCGCGAGCGCGGCCGCGATGTCGCCGGTCCGGGCGGCGTGGAGCGCGTCCTCGATCTGGTCGCGCTCGAGCCGGCTGTCGACCGCGTACGCCTCGAGGCGGGTGAGCCGGCCCTTCGTCCGCTTCTCCCACTCCTCGAACGCCGTGACGATCCGCCGCTGCGCGATCCGCTCGATCCCGCGGACGACCTCGGCCCACGGCTCCGGGTTTGGCGCGGCCCGGGCGGCCTCGTCGGCCCATGCGGGCAGGTGCGGCAGCGCGATGCCCAGCGCCCGCGCCTCGTCGCGCCACTGATTGAGACGCGCCAAGCGCCGGGCCAGCTCCGAGGCGAACGGATTCGTCGAAGCGGCGGGAGGGGCCGCCCGCCGGGGAGCGGCCGGCGCCGCGTCCCGAGCGCGGGGGACCGCCGGGTCGCTCGCCG
>JASHVP010000094.1 GCA_030044475.1 Thermoplasmata archaeon
CAGTAGTCGCGGGCGGCGCACCCATCTCCCACATAGGTCGAGCTATTCGCGCCGACCACGAGGGGGTTCGATACGCTGACCCCGACCGAGAAGACGGAGCCGAGGGGAGTCTTGGCGACGCCCCCGCACGCCGTCGCCCCCACCTGCGTCGCGATACCGCTCGTTAGGAGGGTCCCGGTGGTCGCGTTGACCTCTCCGAGAAGCGAGGTCTCGTTCCCCGAGGAACAGGCATCGAACAACACGAGCCAGACCGCCGCCGGCGCGGCGTCCGGGAGCTGCTCGGTGTCGAGTAAGTAGGACGCGTTCGCGCTCGAGAACCGGTCCACGAATTTCGTCCCGTTCGTGGTGGCGACCAGGTCGGAGGCCGCCATCGAGCTCGAGATCGTGTCCCCGGGCAGCTCGGAGGACGACCGCGTGCAGCCCGCGCCCCCGACCTCGCCGAGGCCCGAGGTGACGCCTCCCTGGACCCAGACGTAGAGCGTCGACCCCGCCGTGGACCGGAACGCGAACAACCACCCTTCGGCGCTGCCCGTCGAGTACGCCCCGCTGTACGCGGGGATCGTGAGGGTCGAGAGCGTGCCGCCGACGAGAGGGCAGGAGGAATTCGTCAGGTTGGAGACAGAGACCGACTCTCCCCGGGTCGAGTCGATCCCCGCGACCTCGACCAGAGACCAGGGGCCCCCGGGGGCTCCGTTCGCGTAGCTGGTGGCCGACCCGGCCGCAGAGCCCTCGCTCCCGGTTCCCGACGTCGACCCTCCCGAGCCGCTCGAGTGCAGGCCCGGCAGAACCCCGGCCACGAGCAACCCCACCACGACCGCGACGACGAGGACCACCCCCGCGACCGCACCGAGCCTGCGGCCCGAGCTACGGGGGGGCGGAGACGCAGGGGACGACGGGCTCGAGGGGGAGGTCGGGGGCGGCGAAGTCGAGGGCCCGTCGGACGGGGGGGTCGACACAGGTTCCTCCGAACGACCGAGACGCTCCTCCGCTATGCACGTTTCGGGAGGAGCCGGTCCGCTTCAAGCCGTAGAACCGGGACCCGGAACCCTCCCCCGGACGGGAGGGAATCGATCCGAGAGGAAGAACGGGCCTCGCTCACCGCGACCCCAACGAACTCGAACGCGGTGGGAATCGGCGTACACGTCTCGCATCGACCCGGAAAACCCGAGCCGCGATCCGGCCGCGTAGGGAGCGTGCCCAGTGGGGGACCCTTCGCGATCCGTCCGAGCCCCGTGGCGGGTCTCACGGCAGATTGAGCGAAACGGTTCCCGAATACCCGTTCACCCCAGTCGTCACGAGGACGTACCCGTTCCCGGCCGGGTCGGCCGTGGTGCCCATGTCGACGATGAGCGTCAGGAGCGAGTTCACTTCCGTGCCCCCCCCGAACGCCCACGAAGTCATGTCGATCGCCCCACCCGCGCCGGTGGGAGGCGACTGGGCCACCACCGTTCCGTTGATGGAGAGGAACGAGAACCCGCCCGACCCCGGGGAGGCGAGTACGGCCCCGGTCGCGGTCTTGACCTCAAACTCAAGGTTCGACGCGAGCAGACCGGGGTTCGCTTCTTCCACGGTGACATCGTAGCAGTAATCGCCGGCCGCGCAGCCCGTCGCGGCGAACGTGGAGTCGGAGCCTCCGACGGTCAGCCGGGGGTTCCCGAGGGCGAGGGCGCTGCCCAGCGGGGCCTTGGCGCCGCAGAGCGACGACGCGGCGGCGGTCGCATAGTCGGAGTTCGAGACGGCGCCGGTCGTGGCGTTGAGCACCGCGTCGAAGCTCGTGTAGTTCTGGCCCGCGCACGCCGAGAATTCGAGGTACCAGAACGTGCTCGTGACCGATCCGAGCGCCTGCGTCTCGGCCAGATAGGTCGCGTTGGCGGAGGCGAACGTGTCCACGAACTTCGTCCCGTTCGAAGTGGCGACCGCGTCCGACGCGGCGGCGGAACTCGAGATCAAGTTCGTGGGCAGGAGCGGGGCCCGGAGGGCGCACGTGGAACCCGTCAACTCGCCCAGCCCCGTGGCCGTCCCGCCGTGGACCCAGACGAGGAGCGTGGTGGCGGCGCTGGTGGACTCGTAGCCGAACAGCCAGTCCTGGGGGGCCCCGTTCGCGTAGGCCCCGGTGTACGCCGGTACGGTGATCGCCGAGACCGACCCGCCTTGCAGGGGGCAGCTCGCGTTCGTCAGATTGGCGGACTCGACCGTCTCCCCGATCGTCGAGTCGACTCCGATGATCTCGAACCCGGACCACGGGCCGCCGGAGGTCCCGTTCGCGAACTTCTGAGCGGCCTGGGAAGCGGTCCCCTGCCCCGTCCCCGACGAGGAGGAGCCGGGCGAGCTCGAGTGCAGGCCGGGGATGACGCCCGTGAGCAGGAGGGCCACGACGATCACCACGATCACGACGACCGCCACGACCGCGCCCAGCGCGCCGCGCGAGCTCTTGCGGGTCGGTGGCGCAGTTCCCGGCGTGGACGTCGAGGGGGCGGCCGCGGTCGACGGCGCCCCGGTTCCCGGACTCGGAGTCGACATGGGTCCCGGCGGAAACGGGGAGGTACCATATTATCCTCTCGGCGCGGCCCGGCGAGCTCGAGACGGGGCCGCCCTCGCCCACCGCCCGTGGGGCCCCGACGGACGGTCTAGGCGACGGAGTCCGCCTCGGCGACGATCCCGGGGGCGGGGACGCGCTCCCCGGCCTTCCGGCGCGCCCGCTCCCGGTAGAGTTCGCGGAGGTCGCGGTCGAGTTCCGCGAGCTCCCGCGCCGCCCGTCGCGTGCGCAGCCGCGCGATCGCCTCGACGGTGGCGATCTCCCGGTCGAGCGACGCGTCCGACCCCCGGAACGCGCTCACGCGATGGGGGCCTCGTCGATCTGGGCCTTCTGGAGCTTCGCCGAGAAGTCGACGAACACCGTCTTGATCTCGGAGAACTCCTCGATCGCCGCCGACCCCGCCTCGCGTCCGCCGTTCCCCGTGTTCTTCACGCCGCCGAACGGGAGCTGGACCTCGGCTCCGATCGTGGGCGCGTTGACGTAGGTGATGCCGGCCTCCAGGTCGTGGATCGCCCGGAACGCCCGGTTCACGTCACGCGTGTAGATCGACGAGGAGAGTCCGTAGTCGACGTCGTTGGCGACCCGGACCGCTTCCTCGTACCCCCCGACCTTGATCACCGAGAGCACCGGGCCGAAGATCTCCTCCTTCGAGATGCGGGTCCCATGGGTCGTTTCGAAGATCGTCGGCTCGAGGAAGAACCCCCGGTCGTACGCCCCGCCCGTCAACTTGTGTCCCCCGTACCGCAGCCGGGCCTCGCGCTTCCCGACCTCGATGTAGTCGAGGATCTTCCGCTCCTGGTCGGCGGAGGCCACGGGGCCCATCCCGGTCGCCGGGTTCAGCGGGTCGCCGACCGGGAACCTCTCCAACCGGGCGGTCAATAGGTCGAGGAACGCGTCGTAGACCTTCTCGTGGACGATCAGCCGGCTCGTGGCCGTGCACCGCTGCCCGGACGTGCCGAACGCGCCGAACAGCACGCCGTCGAGCGCGAGCGGCAGGTCGGCGTCCTCCATCAGGAGGACCGGGTTCTTGCCGCCGAGCTCGAGGTGGACCATCTTGAGCCCCTGGGCGCCCCGCACGTAGACGTCGCGGCCGGTCTCCACGCCTCCGGTGAACGACACGGTCCGGACCCGGGGATTCGCCACCAGGGCGTTGCCGACGACGCCGCCGGAGCCGGTCACGAGGTTGAGGACCCCGTGCGGTAGGCCCGCCGCCTCGTAGAGCCGGACGACCTCCGCGGCGCACCGGGCCGTGTTCGACGCCGGCTTGAAGACCACCGTGTTGCCGGTGATGAGCGCCGCGGCGATCTTCCAGTTCGGGATCGCCGTCGGGAAGTTCCACGGGGTGATGCAGGCGACCACGCCCTTCGGTTGCCGGACGGTCAGACAGAACTTCGACCGAAGCTCGGACGGCACGGTCTCACCGAACAACCGCCGGCCCTCGCCCGCCATGTACTCGATGAAGTCGATCGACTCCTGGACGTCGCCCAACCCCTCGGCGATGACCTTCCCCATCTCCTGGGTGACGGTCCGTCCGAGCTCCGGCTTCCGCTCCTTCATCCGGCGGGCGACCTCGAGCAGGAGGTCGCCGCGCCGGGGCGCGGGAGTATCCCGCCAGGTCGGGAACTCGCGCACCGCGGCTGCGACCGCCCGATCGACGTCCGCGGCGGTCCCGGAGACGAACGACCCGACGGCCTCCCCCGTCGCCGGGTTGATCGTCGTGAACCGGCGTGCGTCCGGCGGGGTCGACCATACGCCATCGATGAACAGTCCGAACTCCTCCGTCATGGAACGATCCTGGATGCGTCCGAGCGCCGCACCCCCTCCACGGATACATAGGGATTTTCGGTGGGGCGGCTCCGTCCCTCGGCGGGACCTTCGGGCGGCAAGCATATTCGGGGCGCCCGATACCGAGGGACGATGATCGACCTCGACCTCGTTCGCAAGGACCCGGCCCGGGTCGAGGAGAACCTCGCGCGCCGCCAGAATCCCGCCTACCTCGGGTTCCTCGCCGAAGCGCGCGCCCGCGACGGAGAGTGGCGCGCGACGCTCGCGGAAGCCGACCGCCTGCGGAAGCGGCGGAACGAGCTGACCCGCGCGATCGGGCAAGCCCGGGCCCGGGGGAGCCCGTCTCCCGCGGAGGACGCCGAGGCGAAGGGGATCCCCGCCCGGCTGCACGAGCTCGAAGCCCGGGAGGCCGAGCTGCTCGCGGCGCGGGACCGGGTCCTCCGGCAGCTGCCCAACCTCCTCGACGACTCGGTCCCGTTCGGGAAGGACGACGCGGAGAACGTCCCGGTCGCGACGTGGGGCGAAACGCGCCCGGCCCCGGACCGGGTGCCGCACGCGGAGCTCCTCGAAGCGCTCGGGATGGCGGAGTTCGACCGAGCGCACCGGGCCAGCGGGGCGGGCTTCTACTACCTTCGCGGGGCCGTCGTGCTCCTCGACCTCGCGCTCCAGCGATTCGCCCTCGACCTCCTCCTCGCTCGCGGGTTCGAGCCCGTCGAACCGCCGTTCCTGCTCCGCCGCGAGCCGTACGAAGGCGTCACCGACCTCGCCGACTTCGAGAAGGTGATGTACAAGGTGGAGGCGGAGGACCTCTACCTGATCGCGACGAGCGAGCACCCGCTGGCCGCGATGTACCTGGGGGAGATCCTCGACGAGGACGCGCTCCCCCTCCGGCTCGCCGGGATCAGCACCAACTTCCGCAAGGAGATCGGGGGCCACGGCGTCGATCAGAAGGGGATCTTTCGGGTGCACCAGTTCCAGAAGGTGGAGCAGTTCGTCTTCTGCCGGCCCGAGGAGTCGCCGGCGGTCCACGAGGAGATCCGGGCGAACGCCGAGGAGGTGTTCCGCCGTCTGGAGATCCCGTACCGCGTGGTGAACGTGTGCACGGGCGACCTCGGGACGGTCGCCGCGAAGAAGTACGACATCGAGGCGTGGTTCCCCCGACAGGCGGCGTACCGGGAGGTCGTGAGCTGCTCGAACTGCACCGACTACCAGGCCCGGCGGCTCGGGATCCGCGCCGGGAAGGCCGGTCGCCCCGGGAAGACCGTCCCGCACA
>JASHVP010000095.1 GCA_030044475.1 Thermoplasmata archaeon
AGTCCGAATGCCGGCGAGCCGGTACGTACGGCGACCGGGTAATCTCCGGAGGCTCGCAGAGCGGCACCGTACGGCCTTCCCACAAAGGCTATCCGCAATTGTGAGACTATTGCCAGCGATGGCTCTAGCGGATCGACCCACTACGATCACCATCCGTTCCAGCACGCGCGAACTTCTAGAAAGCATGAAGCGCCCTGGAGAGACCTACGACGATTTACTTCAGGAGCTGACCGAGGAGTACTATCCGCCCCGGCTCTTGGCGGAGCTCAAGAAGCGAGTCGCCGACGTGCGAGGGGACCGGGTGAAGGGAGTCCCGGCGGACGAGATGCGCCGGAGGCTCGGCCTTTGAGCCTCTATCGCTTGGAATACCATCCCCGAACCGAATCGGAACTCCGGCGCCTCCCGTTGCGTTTGCGCCGCCGGATCGACTGGCAGCTCGAATTTCTGCGTGCCGCGCCGTTTCGGTCCCACCCGGGCGTCCGAGTCAAAGCGACTCGAAAGGTCCACGGAGTCTGGCACTTTCACGCCTCAAAGGAAGTCCGCGTCTTCTACACGACGCACGGTGAGGTCCTGTGGGTGGTGAAGATCGACCGAAGCAAGGGTGTGAGACCCAGCTCGCTCCGGGAACTCCGGAAGCGACTCTAAGGGCGGGCGCCGGCCCCGGGACCGGACGCCCCCGGAGGAGTTCCGAGGCAGTACGCAGGTTCGTTAGCGTGATTGACGTTCCCAGTCGTTGGCCCGGCGCCGGACCCTCCCGAAGTTCGGTGCCGGATTCGAATCCCGGCGGGCCCGTCCGGTCTCGACGCCGCGACCCCCCCGACCGGGGGATCCGGGCCGGCATCGAGCGCCCGAACGCACGGTCGCCGGCCGCCCCGGTGCCCGATTCGGGGGTGCCGGAACCGCGGTTCGTTCCCGTCGTCGTCCGAGACTCACGGGACGTCGGCGGGGAGCTCGCGAATCGCGCGTTCGAGCTTGCCGAGGCAGTTCTCCCACCCCGGGACGAGGCGGTGGATCACGTGGGGAGCCCCGCGCCGGAGCGAGGCCAGCCTCTCGTGGACGACCGAGACCTGGGTGTCGCCGTCCCGTCCGGCGCGGAGCCGGACCGTGACGAGGGTGTCGTAGTACTCCCCCTTCTCCGGCTCCGTCCCGACGAACGCCCAGTGGTAGACGAGCTCCCGCGGGGGGTCGATCTTGACGTACCGTCCCTCGAACTTGCCGGTGCTCACGCCCCGTTGCGAATGCCAGACCTCGACGCGGCCGCCCACCCGCGCGTCGACGGTGATCCGGTCGAGATCCAGCTCGTCCGGGGTGATCCACTGGCGCATCAGCTCGGGCTCGAGGAAGGCGCGGAAGACCCGATCGGGGGAGGCGTGGAGAGTTCGCTCGATCCGGACCGCGACTTCCGACTCGTCGGGCGGGCTCATGACTTCCTTCGCTTCGCCGGGGCGAGCTCGCGCTGCAGCGCCCGGTCCATCCGGCTCAGCCCGTCGAGCCAGAACCGCTCGTAGTAGGAAAGCCATTCGGACGCCGCTCGGAGCGACTGTCCCCGGATCGAGTACAGGTGATGGCGACCCGCCGGGCGGAGCGAGACCACTCCCGACTCCCGCAGGAGGCGCAACTGCTTCGAGACGGTCGGCTGCGACATGTGGGTGCGGCGGACCAATTCGTTGACGGAGCGCTCCCCGTCCCGTAGGGCCTCGAGCAGGTGCCTCCGCGACGGCCTCGCGAGGAGCTGAAAGACGTCGACCATCGACCATGCATGGCCAAAGGGATATATGTCCATTTATGCATGTGACGATGCCCTCGGGCGCCGACGCGGACCCGCGAGGCTCCGAAGGAACGGGGGACGAAACGATGCGGAAAATCACGGCAAACGCGTACATGACCTTGGACGGCCGCGGCGAGTTTCCGGAGTATCCGGGGTCGGACCGACCCTCGGACGGGGTCAGCGCCCTCTTCCGCCACCTGTGGTTCGACCGGTTCGACGACGTCACGACCGTCATCATGGGCCGACGCTCGTTCCTCGGCCACCAGCGGACCTGGAGCGAGAAGGCCGTCAAGCCGGGCGAGGCGAAGTGGCTCCTCGACTACCGCCGATATCTCGACCGGGTGGAGAAGATCTGCCTCTCGCACCGGCTCAAGTCCACGGACTGGGAGAACTCCCGGATCCTGAAGGGGGACCTCGCCCGGATCCTGACGAAGCTCCGCCACGAGAACGGCGGGAACATCATGCTCGAGGGCGGGCCGGCCGTGGTCCGGGAGTGCCTGCGTCGCGACCTGGCCGACGATTACTGGTTCTTCGTCATGCCCGTCGTCTACGGGAAGGGCCCGCGGTACTGGGGGCCGATGGACAAGCAGTGCACCCTGAAGCTCGTCGAGACCAAGCCCGGGGAGGACCGGGAGATCCTGCTCCACTACGAGGCCGTTCGGTAGGAACCGCCGCGGCCGTCACCCGGCCCCGGCCGGTCCTCGGCGACCGGCGGCGTCGGGCGGGGGCCCGCCGGAATGGGCCGGCCCCGAGAGTTCGAGGACGGCCAGCGCGATGAGGACGAGGGCGAGACCCGCGACCTCCGCCCAGCCGAGCCCCTCGCCGAAGGCGAAGATCCCGAGCCCGAGCGCCGCGACCGGGTTGACGAACGTCACGAGATTGGCCGTGACCGGACCGGATCCTTCGAGGATCCGGAAGAAGACCGTGTACCCGACCACCAGGGAGACGACCGCGAAGTACACGATCGAACCGATCACCGGCACGGTCGTCGGTACGGCGAGGGACCTCCCGAGCCACGCGAGGGTCACGATGGCGGCCACGCCGGCCCCCGCGAACTGGGCCGTGCGGCCCCACCAGCTTTCGCCGGTCGGCCGTCGCACGCCCATCAGCACGGCGCCGCCTCCCTGGCACGTCGCCCCGATCCCGAACGCGGAGATGGACCACGGGTTCGCGATCGGCCCGCCCGAGCCGGCCCCGACGCCGAGGGTGACCACCCCGAGCAATCCGATCCCGAGCGCGACGGCGAACAGAGCGCCGGGCCGAGGTCCCCGTTGGAGGACCAGGAGGATCGCCAAGCTGATCGCCGGGGACGTGGCATAGACGATCGACGCCGCTCCCCCGGTCGCATACTGCTCCCCCCAGAACAGCGGGAGGTTGATTCCGCCGATCATCAGCGCGCCGATCCCGGCCGACTCGGCGAGGGATCGAGAGGACGGGGCGGGCGCCCGACGGGCCCCCGCAATCCCCGCCGCGACGACCGCCGCCAGCAGGAAGTCGAGGGTCGCCAGCGCGAACGGTGACCCGCCGGCGGCGATCCCGACCCGGGCGATCGGGAACGTCGCGCCCCAGAGCACCCCCAGCCCGACGATCCACGGGAGCATCGACGGTCGAGGACCCGGGCCGGACCGAAGCCCGCGCATCGCCGGAGGAGTCGGCCGGCGGCGTATGGAGGGCGTGTCAAGGAGAGTTGACGCCGACCCGACCCTCGAGGCGCGACGCGGCCGAACGCCCCTTTATCTCCCGACGGCCCGGTCGCCGACCGGGGGAGGTCGGAGTCGATGCCGCGCGAGCGGGCGCCGCTCGGAGGGCGTCGCCTCCTCGTCGCCCTCGGGGGCAACGCGCTCCAAGGGGCCCGGGGCACCGGCACGTGGACGGACGCGGTCCGGCAGATGCGCCGTACGGCACGGGCCCTCGCGCGCGCGGTGGCCGACGGGCACGAGCTCGTCCTGACGCACGGGAACGGTCCCCAGGTGGGCAACCTCCTCCGGGAGGCCGAACTCGGGGCCGCGGAGGTCCCTCCTCCCCCGATGTTCGTCCTGGACGCGGAGTCGGAAGGTCAGGTCGGCTACCTCATCGCCTCGGAACTGTCCGCCGCTCTCGACCGGGCCGGGGCCCCTCGCAGCGTCCTCCCCCTCGTCTGTCGAACGGAGGTCGACCCCCGGGACCCCGCGTTTCGGATCCCGGACAAGCCGGTCGGTCGGTACTATACGCGGGCCGACGCGGATCGCCTCCGGCGATCACGGGGTTGGACGCTGCGCGAGGACGCGGTCCGCGGCGGCTGGCGACGGGTCGTTCCGTCGCCGAGGCCGCGGCGCTGGCTGGAGGCGCCGGCGGTGCGCGCCGCGCTCGACGCCGGTCTCGGTCGACGGTGCGTGTTCGTGGTCACGGGAGGCGGTGGCGTGCCGGTCGTGCGCGAGGCCCGGGGTCGGTATCGGGGGGTCGACGCGGTGATCGACAAGGACCGGGCGGCCGCCCTCGCCGCCCGGGCGCTCGGGTGCGGTACGCTCGTCATCGTCACCGATGTGCCCGGGGCCGCCGTGGCGTTCGGGACCCCTTCGGCCCGGTGGCTCGGCGAGGTCTCCGCGGGAGAGCTCGACCGCCGACGGCGGGCCGGCGAGTTCGGAGCCGGAACGATGGCTCCCAAGGTCGAGGCCGTCCTCGACTTCGTGCGTCACGGCGGCCGGCGGGCGATCATCACCGACATCGGTTCCCTCGGGCGAGCGCTCGAAGGACGCGCCGGTACCCGGGTGCGGGACGAGAACCGGCCCGGACCGTACCGCACCCGGCGTCGGGCCGCACCCGGCCGCGGAGAGGGACGGGCATGACCCCCCGTCCGGCCGCCCCGGAGCCGCTGCGGGCCGCGTCCGCTCGAGCGGAGTGGGATCCGCTGGTCGAGGTCTTGATCCACCGGCCCGGCGTCGAGATGTTCTTCGGCCTCCTCGAGCCGTACGCCTTCCTCTACGAGCGGGCGTTCCGCGCGGCGGAGGCGTCCGCCGAGCACGCCCGGCTCGAGCAGGCGCTCCGGCGCGAAGGGGTCCGGGTGCGACGGCTCGTCCACCTCGCGCTCGAGATCGGGGCGCGCCAGCCGGCGCTGATCGCGCGGGTCCGCCAGCAGGTCCTCCGGGTCGTCCGCTACGCGGGACCCCGTTCGATGGTCGACGCGTCGTACGCCGCGCTGCGCCGCAATCTGGCGGAGTTTGACGGGGAGACGCTCTTCAACATCCTGCTGCTCCGCCCGTCGGTCCACCTGGCGCGTCGCGCCGGCACGCGCGTGATCTTCCCCCGCGTGGAGCTCGACACTCCGCTGGCGAACCTCTACTTCCTGCGGGACCAGCAGGCGCTCACCCGAAACGGGTTCGTCGTGGGAAGGATGTCGAAGCCCCAGCGTCGCCCGGAGCCGCAGCTCACGGGAGCCCTCCTGCGGTCCTGGGGGGCTCCGGTCGTGGCGGACGTGCGGGCTCCCGGGACGTTCGAGGGCGGGGACTTCCTGCCGATGGGCGACTTCGCGCTCCTCGGCACCGGGGACCGGACGAACGACTCCGGCGTGCGGCAGCTCCTGCGGGCCCCGCTCGGATTCGACGAGGTCGCGGTCGTGCACCAGCCGACGCATCCGGCGATCCCCGGGTACGACCCCGACCCGATGATCAACATGCACCTGGACACGTACCTCAACGTCCCGGGGGACGGGCTCGCCGTCGGCTGTCTCCCGCTCCTCGAGCGGGCTCGCACGGAGGTCTTTCGACGGTCGTCGCGGGGAACGATGGTCCGCGTCGGTCGGGCCGGCTCGTTGCGGGAGTACCTCGCCGCGAAGCGGTTCGAGGTGCTGCCGATCTCGACCCTCGAGCAGATGAGCTACGCGTCGAACTTCCTGTGCCTGCGAGACCGTCGGATCGTCGCGGTCGAGGTCGCCGCGGAGGTCGACCGCGTGCTGGGCGCGCTGGCGGTCGCGGCCCGGCGGAATCGACGGCGGTACGGGGCATTGCTCGCCGTGGCCCGTCGCGATCGGGCGAGGGCGCGCGACGGCCCCGGCTACTTCCCCCGGACCCGGGCCGTGCGCGACCGGGGGATCGCCGTCGTACCGTTGCGGCTGCAGGAGATCACCGGTGGCTACGGCGGCGCGCACTGCATGACGTGCGTCACCCGACGCCGGGTCAACGTCGCTTGACGCCCCCCTTAAGCCCGGTCCGCCCGGTGCGACCGCGCGATGACCGCGATCGTGCCCACGGCGTGGATCTGGATGGACGGCCGCCTCGTCGCATGGGATGACGCGAAGGTCCACGTCCTCACGCACGGTCTCCACTACGGGTCGGCGATCTTCGAGGGGATCCGGTGCCACCGGGCGACGGGGGGCACGGCGGTGTTCCGGCTCCGGGAGCACCTCGAGCGGTTCCGCGACAGCGCGAAGATCTACGAGATGCACCTGCCGTACTCGGTCGACGAGCTCGTCCGCGCCGTCCGGGAGCTCGGGCGGGCGAACGGGTCGCCCGAGGCGTACGTCCGGCCGATCGCGTTCACGGGGTACGGCGAGATGGGCGTCGACCCGAGCGGCAGCCGCGTTCAGGTCGCGATCGGGATGTGGCCGTGGGGCGCCTACCTCGGGGAGGCCGGGGCGCAGCGGGGCGTGCGGGCGACCGTGTCGAGCTGGACGCGGATCGACTCCCGCTCCCTCCCCCCGCAGGCGAAATGCTCCGCGAACTACGCGAACGGGATCCTCGCGAAGCTCGAGGCGCGCGCGGGCGGATACGACGAGGCGCTGCTCCTCAACTCGGCCGGCCTCGTCGCGGAGGGTCCGGGGGAGAACGTGTTCCGAGTGCGCAACGGCGTGCTGAGCACGCCCCCGGCGAGCTCCGGGATCCTCCGGGGCGTCACCCGCGACACGGTCGTCCAGCTCGCGATCGAGGACGGGATCCCCGTGCAGCGGACGGGGTTCACCCGGGAGGAACTGTTCACCGCCGACGAGCTGTTCTTCACCGGGACGGCGGCCGGAGTGACGCCGATCCGGGAGGTCGACGGCCGGCCGATCGGCACGGGCGCGTACCCCGTCGTGCGACGCCTGCAGACCCTCTACGAGGACGCGCTGCGGGGCCGCGCGCCGAAGCACGCCGACTGGTTGACATATCTCGGCGCGGCGTGACGGGTCGGGGTCGCCCGGGTCACGCCGGCCGAAACACGAGGCGCCGGTCCTCGCCGGTCCGCCCCCAGTGGGCCGTGACCTCGGCGAGCGGCCGTACCTCCGTCCCCTGCCGGAAGTGCCCCGCGACGAACGCCTCGAAGAACGGGGCCAGCCCGCCCAGGAACTCGGGGAACGGCGCGCTCCCGAGCCCGCTCCCGACGACGGTGACCCCCGAACTCCGGAGGAGCGCCCCGGGGAGGGTGATCGTCGGGCCCGCGACCCCACCGATGTGGACGAACCAGACCCGCTCCGGGCCCGAGGGTGCGTCGGGACCGCCCAGGGCGGCGAGGATCGCCTCGGCCGAGGCGCCCCAGAGGTAGTCGAGCACCACGCGGATCCGGTGACGCCGCGCCAGCCCCCGCACTGTCGCCCGCAGCGGGGCCGGGTCCGCGCCCAGCGGGACGAGCTCGTCCGCCCCCAGGCTCCGCAGCGCCTCGAGCCGGCCCGCGTCGCGGCCGGTGGCGACGACCGTGCGGGCGCCGAGGTACTTCGCGAGCTGGACCGCGATCCGTCCGGAGCCGCCGGTCGCCCCGTTGACGAGCACGCCCGTGTCGGGCCCCACCGGGGCGACGCGGGTGAGGGGGAGCCAGCAGGACATGGCCGGGACGGCGACCGCCGCGGCCGTCACGTCGTCGATCGCCGCGGGGATCGGCGCCGAACGGGCCGCGGCGACGGGGGCCCGCTCCGCGAGCCCGCCGTACGGAGCGCGGGGCGAGTGGAAGTAGACCCGCCGCCCGTCGGGCGTCGTCCCGACCCCGTCGATCCCGGCCACGAACGGCGGCTTCGTGTCGGAGGAGTAGTGGGCGCCGGCGGCCCGGGAGAGGGTGATGGCCTGGACCGCGGCCGCGGAGACCCGGACGACGGTCTCGTCCGTCCCGGGCTCGGGGTCCGGGAACTCGCCATACTCCGGAGGGCGTCCGAACGCCCGCACGACCGCGGCCCGCATCGTCGGTCGCTACGCGACCGTCGGTTCATTAGCCCGCGCTGACGGGCGCGCCACCCGGAGAAGCGGGGGGCCGATTCTGTCGCGAGGGCGGCGCGACAACGTTCAAGTAAGCCGTACCGAGTCCGGGTGCGACGATGCCGACCGGTAAGCCGAGCGGCCCGGAACCCGTCGAGCCCCCGGAGGCGGAGCCGGTCGGCGAGTCGGCGCACCTCGTCGCCCGGATCGAAGAGGAGCTCGAGCTCCTCGCCCGCAACGTGGAGATCCTGGAGCGGCTCTCGAAGAGCCCCCCGACGGGGATCATCCGCCTCTCCGAGGCGCTGCACCTGCCGATCCATAAGACGCGGTACTCGCTCCACCTGCTGGAGCGCGAGGGCGTCGTCCAACCGTCCGCGGACGGGGCGGTAGTCACGGACCAGGCGAAGGAGTACTGGACGCACTTGCGCGAATCGCTCGACCGGATGTCCGCCACGATCCGCCGGCTGCAGCAACGGGCCGACGAACACGGACCGCGACCGCCGGCGGGCCGGAAAGGCTATTAGTGCGATGCCGGCTCGGCGCCCCCGGTGCCGCCGTAGCTCAGTGGCAGAGCGATCGGCTGTTAACCGAAAGGTCAGCGGTTCGAACGGTCGTCGGGCCGCTCCCGTCGACCCCAAACTCCGCTCGGCGGCGCCTTCCGTCCGTCGTCCATGGGCCCGTAGCTTAGTCCGGCTCAGAGCGACCGGCTCATAACCGGTCGGTCGACGGTTCAAATCCGTCCGGGCCCATCCGCC
>JASHVP010000001.1 GCA_030044475.1 Thermoplasmata archaeon
GGCGGCGCCCGCGAGGCGCGACGGATCTCCTCGACGCTCTGCTTGACGTCGCGCAGGTCGGCCCGCATCCGCAGCATCTCCTCCTCGAACGGCGAGAAGCCGGACGGCGAGAGGATCCGGTGCGAGATGTAGATCCCGATGAAGATCGCGCCGACGAGGGCGAGGATCGTCGTGAAGACGAGCGACAGCACGAGCTCGACGGGGTCGCCCAGGGCGCTCGCGATCGGGAGCGTGAAGAAGTGCGTGATCTCGGCGACCTCGATCACCACCAGGACGAGGATCACGGCGACCCAGATGGCGAGGACGATGCGGGGGGATCTCACGGGCTCGGTCCCGCCCCGAAGTTCTGAAGGTAGATGACGAGCGGGAGCGAGCCGGAGTCGGTCGCGCCCGGCACCGAGACCCCCGGCGTGAGGGGGGAGACGGCGGCCAGGATCGAATAGGTCGACCCGCTCAGGCTCCAGTCGAAGGCGAGGAGCCCGACGTAGAGCGCGCTGGCCCCGCCGTAGGTGTACAGCACGGAGACGTTGATCGCGACCGGGTTCACCCCGACGCCGAGCAGCTGGAGCGACAGCACGTTGCTCCCGTTCTGCCAGCCGGTCCAATTGAGCGGACCCGAGGGATACGCGCCGGTCCACGCGAAGCCCGTGGCGTAGGCGATGGAGATGCTGTCGTACCGGACCGTCGCGTCGTAGGCGCGGACGTAGAAGTTCATCGGGCCCGAGTCCGTCGGATGGTCGACGAGCAGCTCGGCCGTGGTCTCGAGCGAGCCCGGCAGCAGCGGCCCGAAGATCACCGGCGTGAGCACGATCATCGTCGCCAGGACGAGCGCGACGCCCACGAGCGGCCAGGGGAAGAGCGCGCGGAGCTGCATCAGTCGACCCCCGTCTTCCACCCGCGATAGAGCTGGTGGGGGACCCCGAGATGGTCGAGGACCTTTCCCGCCACGTAGTCCGTGACGTCGTCGACGGAGCGCGGGTGGAGATAGTAGGCGGGGGAGGCGGGCAGGACGACCGCGCCGAGGTCGCTCAGAGTTGCGAGATGCCGCAGGAACACGGAGGTGAGCGGCGTCTCGCGGGGCACCACGACGAGGGGTCGCCGCTCCTTCAGGTGGACCTGCGCGGCCCGGGTGAGCAGGGTGTCGCCGAAGCCGAGGGCGACCTTCGCGACCGTCGTCCCGGAGCAGGGCACCAGGGCCATCCCTCGCGTCGGCACGGAGCCGCTCGCGATCGGCGCCCCTAGGTCCCGGTCGGAGTAGGCGACCGTCCCCGGCCCGGCGAGGGCCCCGTCGTCCAGGCCGGCCTCCTCCTTCAAGACCGCGCGGCCCCCGTCGGAGACGACGAGCGCCACCGGGGCGTTCGCCGCTCGCAGGGCCCGCACGACGCGGACCGCGATCGGCGCGCCGCTCGCGCCCGAGACGCCGACGACGAACGGAGCTTCGCCCGTCACGAGAGTGCCCCAGAGTTAAGAGGCTTCAGCGACTCGTCCGATAAGACGGTTCGCGCGGAGGGAACGGTGGGTCATCGGGCGGCAATCGTCGGCGCCGGGCACACCCGGTTCGGCGTCCGGGACGAGGGCCCCCGGGCGTTGCTCCGGGCGGCGGTCGACGGGGCCGTGGCCAGCGTCGACAAAGGAGTCGAACGATCCTCGATCGGCGAGGGATTCCTCGCGACGCTCGGATTCGGCGGCTGGCAGATCGGCAACGCCGCCGCCGTGCTCGCCGAGGAGGCCGGCGTGCCCGGCGTCCCGACGACCCGGATCGAGAACGCGTGCGCGTCCGGCGGGTTCGCGATCCGCGCCGCGGTCCGCGCGGTCGAGACGGGCGCGACCGACCTGGTCCTCGTCGCCGGCGTCGAGAAGATGACCGACGTCGCCGGGGCGCGCCGCCGGTACTGGCTCGGCGTGTCGGGTGACACCGAGTGGGAGCGGCTCGCCGGCCTGACGTTCGCCGGGGTCTACGGGCTCCTCGCCTCCCGGTACCTCGCCGACCACGCCGGCGCCGACGAGGCCCTCGCGGAGGTCGCGCGGAAGAACCACGAGAACGGGGCGCTGAACCCGAACGCCCACTTCCAGAAGCGGATCTCGCGCGAGGACGTCCGGGCGGCCCCCCGGGTGGCGACCCCGCTCGGCCTGTACGACTGCTGTCCCGTGAGCGACGGGGCGGCCGCCCTGCTGATCGCGTCGGTCGACGCGGCGCGTCGCTTCACGGACACTCCGGTGTACGTCGACGGCCTCGGCGCGGCGACCGACCACCTGGCCGTGCAGGAGCGACCGAACCTCACGACGTTCCCCGCGAGCCGGACGGCCGCCGAAGAGGCGTTCCGGACCGCCGGGATGGAGCGAGGCCAGGTCTCGTTCCTGGAGGTCCACGACTGCTTCACGATTGCCGAACTGCTCGCGCTCGAGGACCTCGGATTCGCCTCGCCGGGAGACGGGGCGGCGCTGACCCTGTCGGGGGCCACCGCCCGCACCGGACGCCTGCCGGTGAACCCCGACGGCGGGCTGAAGGCGAAGGGGCATCCGATCGGGGCGACCGGCGTCTCCCAGGCCTACGAGGTCTTCCTGCAGCTGCGTGGCGCCGCCGGGCCCCGGCAA
>JASHVP010000096.1 GCA_030044475.1 Thermoplasmata archaeon
GCGGGGAGCCCTATCCGTGGCGTGGGTCGGCTTCGCCACCTTGGTACTCGCAACGGCTTACGTTTCGACCGTCACTCTGTCGCCTGCTCAAACAGCGCGCACCGGCTCGATCGGCTCCAGCGGGAGCGCATCGGGCTTCCACTTGACGGTCACGAACATCAGCGTGGGAACCGGACCGGTCGGGACCATCTACGACCCGCTGGACGGGGAGATTCTGGTTGCGAATTCCGGGTCGAACAATCTGAGCGTCATCCATGGAACGTCTGTCGTCCGGTCGATCTCGGGACAGTCCGGGGCGCTCCTCCTGCAACTGGACCCGAGCAACGGGTTCGTCTACGTCTGGGACGAGGGCGCGAACATGGTCTCCGTGTTCAACGGGTCCACCTTGAAGCTGGTCCACAAGGTGCTGAACGTTACCACGTACCGCACGTGCCCAAGGTGCGCCACCGGAGCCTCGACGTTCCTCAGCCAGCTGTACGATCCGGCGAACGGCGACATCTATCTGGCCCAGACACAGTCCGGTTCAACGTTTAGCGAACTCTCCCGGCTGCCCACGGACGCGCCGTGGAAGGCTCAGACCCTCGTCTTGGGAAATGACACCCGGTCGGTGACGTACGATCCCGCCACCCTCGACCTGGTCGCCACGAATGCGGCGTCGGACAACCTTTCGGTCGTCAATAGCTCGACGAACGTCGTCACGACCGTCGACCTGGCGAAGGGCAGCGACCCGGTCGCGTCCGTGTACGACAACCGGTCGGGGGATCTCGACGTGGTGGACGCCGGAACGTCGACCCCGCCGAACTACACTCGGGGGGACGTCTCCGTTCTCGGTCCGCTCAACACGATCGTCAAGACCATTCCGGTCGGTAAGAATCCCTATGGGGGAACCTACGACCCGGCCAACGGTTGCGTCTATGTCGCCAATTACACGTTCACCTCCAGCGCGTCGTTGGACGGGGCTCTCGCCGTGATCTCGGCGAGCAACGCTCTCGTCCATACGTTCGTCTTGCATACGGCCGCCGGCCTTCCGGTGTTCGATCCCGCGAACTCGGAGCTCTACGAACCGGAGCCGTACGCGAACTCTACGGTCGTGATCAACAGCTCGACCGATTCCATTGCCACGACCGTTGCGACGGTCGGTCAGGTCGAGTCCGCATTCTTCGATCCGGTCGGAAACTATGTGGTGGAGGCGTTCGGGTTGACGTCGGCGTCTCCCACCGTTCTCGCGTTCCTCTCGTCCCCCACCTCGGGCCACCCCAAGCTGGTGGGGGAACTTGTGATCGGGGAGGACCCGGTCGGCCTGGCGTGCTCGCCCAACCGCTGCTACACGACGAACAACGCGTCGAACACGGTCTCGGAATTCTGAGACGACCGACCGTTCCGCCGGCATCTCCCCCGTTTCTGCGAACGCGGTGCCGTTCGGTCGAGCGCAGGTGCGCCATCGACGGGTCGACGGAAGGCGCAACCCGACGACTATAACTAGGCCGCGACCCGGTCGGGCCGCATGCCGTCCCACAAGAAAATCGTCGAGCAGTATTTCGACTGCTTCAACCGCCAGGACTGGAAGGGCTTGGTCGCCCTCGTGACGGAGAACGTGGTCCGGCAGGAGGTCGGAGACCCCGAGCCGACCCGGGGCAAGTCGGCGCTCGAGCGGAACATGCACCCGGGCCCGGACGTGACCTCCCTCCGCGGCCGAGTCACCCGGATCGTCGAGGAAGGGAACGTGGCCATCGCGGAAGGCTTCGTCCAGGTCTCGAAGAAGGACGGGAGCTCGATCCACGTCCAGTTCTGCACCGTCTTCGAGTTCGAAGGGGATCTGATCGGGCGGTTGACGGCCTACACTGCGGTCGTGCCCGGTCCCGGGTGATTGGAACGCACCTGGACGGATCCCGGTGAAGGACGAGCACCTCGCCGGTCGGTCGAGCACGGTAATGGAACTCCAGGCGATCCGGCGGTGGTACGACCACCACCGGGTCGCCCGATAGGGCTACCTGGACGTCGTGGCGAAGCTGCCGTGGGACGAGCGGCGCCGAGTTCGTGGCGCCTCGTTCCCGACCCGGCTCGACGCCCGGGGTCACTCGATCGGAGGAATCGAGACCTGGATCGTGCGCATCTCGGCCGTCACGGGAGAGAAGATCCCGAGGGACGAGACTCCCGAACCCTAGACGGTCGACGACCTTCGTACCTCCGGCCGCCCGGTCGACGGGTTCGTCCCCCCGTGATCCGCCCGACTCTTGGAGGGGGATCTCGATCGGAAGTTCCTGGTTCCGTAGCTTCCCCCTCGGGGGGACGAAGATTTCACCACGTCGATTCGGGGAACGCTCTCCCACACCTTCGAAGACGAGCTCCCGCACCGGGGCGAACTGAACGCGCCGCTGTGGCCGCTCGACGTGGAACCGCCGATGCTCGACGGGGACGAATTCGTGAAGATCTCCGCCCCGACCCCGGACTCGAAGGAGGGCCGGCCCCCCCTCGTGCGAGCCCCCCGCGTATGCGAGGCCTCGCCCCGGTCCGTCCCGACGTCCGGGACCCAGGGAGACCACCCAAGGTGAGTTCCCGCTAAGGAGGCGCGCCCCCTGTGCACGACGGGAGGGTCGGTGAGCGCGGAAGGAGTCTCTCCGCACCTGGTTTCGGGCACGGCGGGAAGTACCTCGGAGGCGCCGTCCGGCAAGGCCTACCGAGGTCCGGCGATGGAGGGCTCCATCGCGAGATGGTACGCCCGGACTCGCGGGTCCGACTCCCAGCTCGACGACTTTCGACGGAAGGCCTCCGCCCTCGTGCGGACCCTCCCTCCCGCGAGCGAGGTGCTCGAGGTCGCCCCGGGACCCGGATACTTGGCGATCGAGCTCGCGAAGCTCGGAGCCCGTGTCAGCGCCCTGGATATCAGCCGCACGTTCGTGGAGATCGTAACGGAAACGGCGGCACGGGCGGGCGTGACCGTCTCCGTGCGTCAGGGAGACGCCTCGCAGATGCCGTTCCCCGACGCCGCCTTCCAGTTGGTCATCTGCCAGGCGGCGTTCAAGAACTTCAGCCGTCCGCAGGCGGCCGTGAACGAGATGTACCGAGTCCTGCGGCCGGGCGGCGTGGCTCGGATCCAGGACATGCGTCGGGAGGCCAGCGATGCGGGGATTCGCGAGGAGGTCCGGTCGATGCACCTCGGGTGGTTCCGCTCGGCATTCACTCGGGGCGCCCTCCGATCCCTCCGGCGGAGAGCCTACACCGTGGATCAATTCCGTCACTTCGCCCGTGACAGCCCGTTTGGCACCGGAACGATTGAGGTTTCGGGGATTGGGCTCGAACTGAGTCTTCTCCGATCCGACCGTGCGGAGTCCACCGGTGCGGTCCGACGGCCCGATCGAAGCGAAGGACGGGCCGAACTTCCGGCGGCGAACCCGGCGAAGGAGGCGAGGCGCCACTCCTCACCCCCGTGACGCGGTGGTCGGTCGATCGTGCCAGGTCGCGGCCAGGCCCACTCCGGTCACGAGGGCGAGGATCGAAAACGCCAGGTAGATCCGAGCGTCGACGAACAGGACCGTGCCAAGAGCCGCGCCGAGCCCGAGGGCGAGGATCGCCGCGCCCCAGCGCCGGACATTGGGGCCCGAGATCCCGACGGCCGCGAGCTCCGCCATCAGGCCGGTCATCGCCATCGTGATGACGTTGGTCGAGACCCCCGGGACCGCGAGACGTCGGCCCACCGCGCTCTGGACCCCCATTCCCAGGGACAGGACCGCGATCAGCAGGTACGATGGGGTCGTCCCGGGGCGTCCGCCCACCCAGCTCCACGCGATCGCGAAGACCGCAACGATCCCGATCTCGGCATAGAGCGCCTCGGTCACGACGCGGGGCCATGGGTCTGGGCCCTTCGCCCGGTCCAAGTGCCGGCTGGCGACCAACGCCCCGACCGCGAACCCCACGAGAGCGACGACCGAGCGCGCGGCCGTGAGGATGTTTCCTTCCCCGACCGCGATCGCGAAAAAGACGGTGTTGCCCGTCATGTTCGCCGTGAAGATCTGCCCCAGACCGAGGTAACTCGTCGCGTCGACGATCCCCGTGGCGAACGTGAGGGAGATGAGGAGCCCGTCCCGGAAGCGTCGCCGCTGCTGGAGCAACACCTCGTCGGTCGGTCCGTCCGGCACGGCCGCGCGCTCTTCGACCGGAGGGGCGCGGGTCGTAAAGCGGGCGTGCCCGCTCCCCGAGGAGGGACGCGCCGGTCCGGAGGCAGGGGGGATCGGGGTCGCTGCACGACCGGTCGAGCCGCGTCCGTCGACCTTCGGAACCGCCCGATAAGTAGGGGCGACGGGTACACCCGACCGTGATCCTGCCCGGGCTGGTGTCGGTGGCGTTCTATCGACGACGGCCCTCGGGGCTTCAGATCGCGGCCGGCCTCTCTTTCACGGTCGTCGTTTCCGGTCTTCTCGGGTATCTGCAAGACCAGGGAACCTCTCGAGTCTGGGAGAACACCGCGGCCGCGGTGATCGGTGGCGTGGTCCTCTACGTGGTCGTCCTGGCGGTTCTGTACTACTGGTACTTCCCGAAGCACAGCGGGGCTCCGCTCGCGCCGGGATCGCCTCCGTCGCCCCCCCCTGCCTGACCGTCCACGCCCGCGTTCGTGCCGGGTCCGGAACCGCGTCGCCCGAGGGACCGTTCGGACGGCCCCGAGCGGAAGACGCCATGAGTTCGGGCCGGATCGGGAGAGGGGGGAAGGTCGTGCCCGAGGTGATCGAAGGGATGGAGGCCGTGACCGTCCACATCCGAGACATCCAGCAATCCCGCAAGTTCTACTCGGAGGTGCTGGGTCTCCGGGAGGTCTCCTTCCTTCCCGGGGCGTCGCGGGCGGCCTTCCGGATTCCCGGCACGTCCACGCTCCTCACGATGCATCCGCAGGGGGAGGGCGAAGGGGGTCGTGAGCCCGGAACGGTCTCGGGGATCGTCTTCTCCCATCGAGATCCCGGCGCGGCCCTGGCCGAGATCCGTCGACGGGGCGGAGCCGTGGTCGACGAGCCGCGGACGTACCGCAACCCCCTCGGGCTCGTCACGATCGGCGTGTTTGCGGACCCCGATGGGAATCAGTTCGTGATCCGGCACATCGAGGCGGCACCAGAGTCCGCCCCTCCGTAACGGGTCGCCGCCGTCCTTGCGCCGAGCCGCCGCTCCCGCCGGCCGGGGAGGTCGTGCGTCGGCCCGTGCGAGCCTCTCCCGACTCCGTCGCAGGTTACCTTCCGAGTCGACCGGGCCGGTCGGCCGGCCCGAATGGCGGACTCCAGGGGAAGCGTCCTGCACCCGCAGGCCCGGACCGTGATGGGCCGGTTCACCGGCCTCCCGCGGACGTCGCTGGTCCTCCTCCGGTCTTCCCCGGCCCCGTTCCACACGGCCGTCGGACCCCTCTCCGCACCGCAGTACTTCGAGACCGTCGCGACGTACGTGGCGCTCGTCAGCGCGCTGAGCCGTGTCGCCATCGTCTCCTTTCTCGAGGTCGCCGGAGGGATGGCCCAGCCGTACAGCTTCACCGACAAGCTCGGGACCACGCGGTTCCTCGTCCGCGTCTTCGGTTTCCTGGGGATCCTGCCGCTGCTCCTCGCTCCGTTCACCCGAGGGGGGGCGTTCGTCGTCTTCGCGACCGAGGTGGTCCTCCTCTCCCTCTCCTTCCTCGGACGTCGGATCCCGGTCCCGGATCCCCGGGCGCACTAGACCCCGGACGGAACGGCGGAGGAGGGGCCGAGAGCGGGGGGCCGGGGTCTGCGCGAGCTCGGTTCGGTCGAGGGGCCCTCCGGTCGGAGCGACCGGACGGTACCCCGGCCGGCCGCCGAGGCAACGCGGGTCACGCCCCCGGAACGCGCCGTAGGACGCTCAGCGCCTCGACCGTGGCCCACCGGCTCGGACGGTCGGGCGGCTCGAGGGCGAGGGGATAGACCGGTCGTCGGAACACGAACGGCCCCTCCTCGAGGTCCGTCACCGGGTGGACCCCGTCGAGCGCCCAGGACCCGTCGGCGCGGCGCTTCGAGCGGAGCCAACGGACGGCGGGCCGGAGGCGGGGATCCGCGCCGTAGCCGAGTCGCGTCAGGACGCGCAACCCCACGAGGAGGTCGTAGTAGTAGTGGGTCGGGTAGCGGATGCGATACCACGGAGCGTACCGCGGGCCGGCGGCCTTCCGGAGCTCTCGGCTCAGGTAGAACTCGGCTCCGCGCTCGACCGACCGACGCGTGGCGGGGTCCCGGTCCGACTCGGGGATCTCCGCCAAGGCGGCCAATCCCTCCCAGCCGTCGAGGCTCCCGGAGCGCGACCCGCGGAAACACGTCCACCCTCCGTCCGCCTTCTGAGCGGCCACGATCCACCGGATCGACCGCTGGACGACGGGATGCTCCAGGTAGCCGAAGCGGATCAACGTCCGGGTGGCGTTGCCCGCAAAGCACAGTTCGCCGTCCTGGGCTCGGAGAACCCTCCTCCGCCAGGCGAGCAAGAGCTCCGCCGACCTTCGGATTCGCGCGTCCGACCGCGTCATGCCCAGATCCGAGAGTACCATCGTGATCCAATGGGTGGACGCGAACCGAGGACGCAGGAGTTGCACGTCCGAGGTCCCGGGGGCGGCCCACTGCCCCTCCGAGAGCTGATTCTCGAGCAGCGTTGCCGCCCACCCGGTCCGGCCGATCTGACTCGCGGTCCGCCGCACCCGGGGGTCCTCGGAGCTCCGGCCGTCGACGTCCGTCCAGAACCGGACCCGGACGCTCGGGTCGGCGCCCGATCCGGTCAGCCACCGTCGGATCCGAGATTCGACCCACACGGACCCGTCGGTGCCCCTGCGAGCGAACGCTCCCTCGCTAGTTCGCGCGATCCACTCGCGCCAACACGGCGCGGGCGGTGAGCGTGATCCATTTGCTCGGCTTCCCGGGCGGCTCGAGCGACCACCCGTGGATCTCCGTTCCGCGGTAGTCCTTCCGGAGCGATCGACCGACGTCCGGGTGGACCCGGTCGAGGATCCAGGTGCCGTCGGGACGTCGCTTCTCCGTGAGGAGCTTCAGCGCCGGCCCCAACCGCCGATCCCCCGCGTATCCGAGCCGGGTGAGCACGTCGAGCCCGACGAGGACGTCGTAGAAGTAGTGGGTCGGATAGTGGAACCGGAACCACGGGTCGTATCGCTTCCCCTCCCGGAAGAGGTGGCGTTCGAGGTAGAACTCGCAGCCCCGCTCGATCGCGGATTCGATCGACCGACCCCGGGCGGACCGGGGGAGCTCGGCGAACGCGGCGAGCGCCTCCCAGCAGTCGAGCGTGCCGGGTTGATCCGGCGCACAGTTCCACCCCCCATCCTCCCGTTGGTCTTCGAGCATCCAGGCGTGCAGTTTCCGCACCCGCCGGTCGTCCGCGTAGCCGAACCGGGTCAACATCCGCGCCACGTTCCCGACGGCGCAGACCTCCTCGGTGAAGAAGTTGAACGGGGAACTGAACCGGAGTTTGTAGTCGAAGAGGAGTTCGGCCGCCTTCCGGATCCGGGCCTCCTTCGCCGTGAGCCCGAGATCGGAGAGGACCTGCAGCGGCCACATCGTGCTCCGGAACTGGGGGAATTGGAGGAACCGCGCCTGCCCCTCGAAATCGGTGGGGGCGCGCGCCTCCCAGAACCCCTCGGGCTTCTGCCGGCGGAGGAGCTCCCGCGCCCAGCCCGTGGTGGGAATCCGCGCCCGCGCGCGCCGTACGTCGGCGTCGTCCTCTCGGCGCCCCAGGAGTTCGACGAGGGCGGAGCAACGGACGGACGGCTGGGTCTCCTCCAGGAGCCACGAGAGCACCGGGTCGTGGGTCGGGACCGCCGGGTCGCTTCCTCCGGGCCCCACGGTCCGACCTCCGGATCCGCCCCTCACCGCCCGAGCGGGCTACCGGCGCCTGGGGCGTCGAAGGGTCCAGACCTTGGCGGGGGAGCCAGGCTTCCGGACGAGACCGATCTCGCTCTCCAGTCGATGGACCCACGTGGGGCACGGGATCTCATACGATAGCCGGAGGTCCGATTTGAGAGCCTTCCAGGTCGATCCCTCGGGATGTCGCTGGAGGTACCCCCGGATCGAATCCCGGAACTGTTCGTACTTCATCGGGTCGTCTCACGCTGCCACCGTCCGAGCTCCTCTTAACGTCCGAGGAGACGGGATGAAACGCTTCCCGTCCCCGAGAACGCCGCCGGAGGCATCGCGCCGAACCGAAGGGGCGCCCATCATATCGAAGGAGCGCTGTTCTCGGACGTGACCGCATCGAGGTACCGCTCCCTCCTCCAGGAGTTCCGGACGTGGGCCACGGGCGAGTCCGCCGTCCGGGCGGCGATCGTGGTCGGCTCGCAGGCCCGAGTCACGGAGCCGGCCGACGAGTGGTCGGACCTCGATGTCGTGATCTTCCACGAGCACCCGGAGCAGTTGCTCGGCTCGACGGACTGGGTCGAGCGGTTCGGTCCCGTCCTCCTGACGGTCGTCGAGCCGACCGCGGTGTTCGAGAGCCGCGAACGTCGCGTCCTCTACCGCGACGGCCGCGACGTCGATTTCGCAGTCTTCCCCGCCCGAGCGCTGGCCGGCCTGGCGCAGCACCCGGAGGGACTCGCCGTGCTCGGACGTGGGTACGAGGTCCTGGCCGACAAGGACGGCCAGCTCCCACGGCGCATTCCCGGGGCCGAGGCGCACGTCCGGGACCGGCGGCCGCCGCCGGAGGAGCCCCAGTTCCAGAGCGACGTCCGGGATTTCTGGTATCACGTGCTGTGGACGGCGAGGAAGCTCCGCCGCGGCGAGCTCTGGGCCGCCAAGTTCGGATGCGACGGATACCTCAAGCGACTGTTGCTGCGCATGGTGGAGTGGCAGGTCGTGGTGCAGAGCGGACGCGCGACCGACGTCTGGCACGAGGGACGGTTCCTGGACCGCTGGGCTCCGGCGGAGGTCCGGACTCGGCTGCCGGCCACGTTCGCCCGATACGACCGGGCCGACCTCGCGAGAGGGCTCCGAGCGACCGCCGAGCTCTACTCGGAGGTGGCCCGGGAGGTCGCCCGGCGACTCTCGTGGGAGTATCCCGAGGCGATCGAAGCCGGCGTCCAGACCCTCGTCCGCGGTACGCTTCCCGAATCCGGCGCGTCGCCCTAACCGGGACCCGACGCGGGCGGGCTCGGCCGGTGGCGCCGGCGAGAGATCGAGCCGGGGTCCGGATCACGCGGCTCGGGCCTTCGACCGTCCCCGTCGCGGGGGCGAGCGGCGGCGTGCCTTGGGGGGCGCGGAAGACGTCCCGGCGCGTCGCAGGATCGGGCCGGGCGCGAGGGCGGACTCCGGGGGCGGCCACCGACCGTGGAGGACCCGCCGCATGATCCAGAACGTGCTGGGCGGCTCCACGTCCATCTGCCAGAGCATCGCCTCGACCTCGCCCAGGTGCAGCAGGTGTTCGGTGAGGCACTGCGCGAGGGCGGAGTCCCGGCTGAGTCGCACGGGGTACGTCTTCGACGCCACCCAGACCGCCGGCCGGCCGAGCTCGTCCGGGGTGTTCCATCGGGAGAACCGGGCGTCCCCCATCGCGCGGACCTCCCGGAGTCGTTGGCGGACCGATTCGAGGTCGAGATAGCGGTCCTGCGGGATCCGCATCACCTCGGGCATCCACTCCGTGGCCCGTCCCTCGCAGAACTCGGTGACGTGCTGTTCCTCGACGTAGGAGAGGTGGAGGAAGACGTCCCGGAACGAGTGCATGCTCACCCCGCGGTCCTTCGTGAACTCCTCCCACCCGAGCTTCGCGGCGCACTCGAAGAACTCCTCGCGGAGCTCGTGGACGAAGTCCATCAGGTCGATCGTCGAGACCATCGACGCGGACAGGGCCCGGAAGGGGAAAAGCGGGAGCCTGCCCGGACCCGGAGGCGAGCGGGACCGCTCGTCGACTCCCGCGCGCGCGACCAAGTATTAAAGTCGGGGCGGCGGTGCCGCGGCTGCCATGCCGCTCTACATGGACACGCACAAGAACGTGAAGGGCGTGACCGCCGCGGCCGTCGCCGAGGCGCACGCGAAGGACCTGAACGTGCAATCGAAATACGGCGTGGAGTACCGCCACTACTGGGTCGACGAGAAGAACGGGACGATCCAGTGCCTCGTCCACGCACCGAACGCGGACGCCGCCGCCCGGGTCCACCGGGAGGCCCACGGGCTCGTCGCGGACGAGATCCACGAGGTCTCGCAGGGTTGAGGCGTCGCCGAGCTCGGAATCGGTTCGCGGGCCGAGGGATCGGCCCGCGTTCGGACGTGGGGGGGCGGGATCACCCGGGCAGTCGGAGGGGCTTCCCGTCGACCTCGACGTGCGCTCCGGCGATCACGACGATGCCGCCGAACTTCGCCTTGTTCTTCCCCCCGGGGAAGAACGAGTTGTTCCCGACGCTGACGGTGATCGCTCCGGCCTCGCGGTCCTCGAGCTGCGGTGTGTTGTGGAGCTTCGGGTTGAGCCCGATGGCGAGGTAGCCGGGACGGTCACGACCCGTGCCTCCCTTCGCGTAGTCCTTGTCGAAGAACTCCGCTCCCGTGTCGAAGTGGTGGTCGACCAGCCGGCCCTTGCGGAAGTCGAACCGGCCCCCCGTCGACATCCCGGTGTCGTTGTAGCTGGTCCGGTTCGCCACGAGCGTCCCGTCCGCGACCGACTCGTCGAGGGCGACCCGCACGGTGCCGGCGGGCAGGAGGTTCAGCATCCCGAACGGCCGCCGCAGGTCCTCCTTGGAGACCCGTCCGTCATCGATGCGCGCGGGTCGGTGCGCGAGGCCCAGCGTGAGGTCGGTGCCGTTGTCGGCCGTGATCCGGATCCGCTTGCCCTTCTCGAGCGCCCGTTGGAGGGGCGTGCCGGCCCGGCGGAGCTGGTCGGGGTCGACGAGGCTGGCCTCGACGACCTGGTCCATCCAGGAGTCCTGGTCGACCCCGTACACCTTGGCGAGGCTCGGGAACGGCCGCCCGATCTCGAGCCGGCTCCCCCGAAGGCCCGCCTTCGTCGCGATCTTGTACCACGACGGGTTCCATCCGAACAGCTTGCCCTGGCGGGTCGGCCCGAGCGCCTCCAACCGCAGCCGGTCCCCGGCGTTCCACATGTGGATGTAGACGTTGGTCTTGCCCAGCGCGGCCCACTCGTGCGCCGGGGTCGCGCCGAGGACGCCGTCCTCCCGCGCGTCGACGGAGTCCCAGTACCCGTCCTCGTCCTCGAAGAGGACGAGCGGGTACGCCTTGAGGCGCCGGGTCTCGCGCGCGAGGGCGGTCGCCCAGGGGAGCATGCGGCTCCAGCCCTCGATGATCACGTTCTCGCCGGGCTG
>JASHVP010000009.1 GCA_030044475.1 Thermoplasmata archaeon
CGTCGTACTTGAGCAATCGGTCGGAGACGTCGACGCCAGCCTCCGCGCGGAGCAGTCGGCCGAACTGCCCGGAGTAGTTCGCCTCGACCAGAAGGGTCCGTCGCGCGGCCGAGAAGGCGGTCCGGGTCGCCGCCGGGTCGATCGGATACACGGCGGGGAACCGCAGCAAGTTCGTCGGACGACCCTGCCCGGCGAGCACGGCCATCGCATCCCGCACGGCGCCGATCGTCGATCCCCAGGCCACGAAGGTGAGCGGCGCCCCCGGGGCCCCCTCGACGACCGGGGGCGGGACGGACCGGGCGATCCCCTCGAGCTTGCGCATCCGCTTCTCCATCATCTTCTGGCGCTCGGTGATCCAGACCGGCACGCCGGCCCGCACATCGGAGATGAGGTGCCCCCGCTCGTCGTGCTCGTCCGAACCCGCGACGAACTGCAGGCCCGCCTGTCCGGGAATCGCCCGCGGGGAGACCCCCGACGGGGTGTACTGGTACCGGTGGTAGTCGGCGGTGTTCGGCGGGACCGTGAACAGCGAGGGGACCTCGACGTGGAGGTCGATCTCCTCCCGGTCCACCGTGAAGTAGTTCTCGGAGAGGTGGAGGTCGCTCGCGACGAGCACCGGCGTCTGGAACCGCTCCGCCAGGTCGAACGCCTGCACGGTGGCGCGGTACGCTTCGGCGGGATGCGACGGGGCGAGGATCGCGCGCGGGAACTCCCCCTGGCCGGCGCCGAGCATCAGGTTGAGGTCCCCCTGTTCCGTCTTCGTCGGGAGCCCGGTGGACGGGCCCGCCCGCTGCGACTCGACGACGACGAGGGGGGTCTCCGTCATCCCGGCCATGCCCAGGGCTTCGACCATCAGCGAGAAGCCGCCCCCGCTGGTGGCGGTCATCGACCGGACGCCGCCGAACGACGCCCCGATCGCCATGTTGATCGCGGCGAGCTCGTCCTCGGCCTGCTTCACCACGACCCCGAGGGACTGGGAGTGCGCTGCCATCCAGTGCATGATCGACGACGCTGGGGTCATGGGATACTGCGCGAGGAACTTGCACCCCGCGGCCGCCGCGCCGAGCGCGATCGCCTGGTTGCCGTTCATGAGGAGCTTCGACGCCCCGCGCGGGCGGAGCGCCTCGGGAGGCGGGCTCCCGGCCTTCTCCGCCGCACGGTACCCCTCCGCGCTCGCCCCGAGGTTCCAGTCGACGATCTCCCCCTTCTTCCTCCCGAAGGAGTCGGCCAGGACCTGATGCAGGGTGTCGAGCGGGATCCCCGAGAGGTAGGCCATCGCGCCGACGCCCCCCGCGTTCTGGAGGATCGACTGGCTGGTGTACTTGCGCGCGATCGCGAGCGTGGGGATCGGCACGGCCCGGACGCCGGCGGGCAGATCCGACTCCGCGACCGAGAACTTCTCCGGGTCGAAGACGACCGAGCCGCCGCGGCGCAGGCTCGGCGCGTGGATCTCGACCGTCGCCTTGTCGAGCGCATACAGGAGGTCCGCCCCGTCGCCTTGCGAGTACGGGCGGGGGTCGGCCGCCCGCGCCTGGAACCAGACGTGGCCCCCTCGGATGACCGACTGATAGGCATTGAGGCCGAACAGGTGCCAGCCGAGCCGGGAGAACGAACGGGCGACCGACTCTCCGATCGAGGCGATCCCGTCGCCCGCCTGGCCTCCGATGCGGACCGCGAGCTCGGTCATCGGATATTTCATCGACAGTCCGTATTAAGGCGTTCCCGTGGAGAGCGGGCAACCCTGATGGGTCGGGGTGTCGTGCGCGCCGCGATGCCGCCGGCGGTCACGGTCCGTCTCTTCGCGACCGCGCGGGAGGCGGTCGGCCGCGCGACGCTCTCCTGGGAGCTCCCTCCGGAGGGGGCCTCCGTGGCCGAGCTCGTCCGGGCGCTCGGCGACGCGCATCCTCCGCTCGCGCGGATCCTCCGGGTCTCTCGCCTCGTCCGGAACGGGCACTACGTCGAGGAGCTCTCGGAACGGCTCCGTCCCCGGGACGAGCTCGCCGTCCACCCTCCGTACGGAGGGGGATAGTGTGTCCGTCCGGCTGAGTCCCCGTCCCCTCTCGATCTCTCGGGCCGGCGCGGCGCTCGACGCGCCGGGCGCCGGGGGAGTGGCCCTGTTCGCAGGACGCGTCCGCCCGGATCGGACCCCGACGGGAACGGTCGTCGCGCTCGACTACGAAGTCGACCGCTCGATCGCGATGCGGGTGCTCGGCGAGCTCGAACGCGAGGCGGTCCGCCGCTTCCACGCGCGCGCCGTCGTCGTCTGGCACCGCGTGGGTCGGGTCCCCGTCGGGGAGGTGGCCGTGATCGTGGGCGCCGCCTGCGGGCACCGCTCGGAGGCGTTCGATGCGACCCGGTTCCTGATCGAGGAGGTCAAGCGGACGGTTCCGATCTGGAAGTCGGAGCGAGGACGACGCGGGCGTCGACGGCGACGATCCCCTCTCCGGCCGGCCGGACGATCAGCGGATTGAGGTCCATCTCCAGGATCTCGGGCCGCTCCACGCACAGCTGCGACACCCGTTCGATCGCCTCGCACAGCGCCGCCACGTCGCTCGGGCCCTCGCCCCGCACGCCCCGCAGCAGCGGGGCGGCCTTCACCGACTCGACCATGTGCCGCGCCGAGAGCGGTCGGACCGGAGCGAGCCGGAACGTCACGTCCCGCAGCACTTCCACGTAGATCCCGCCGAGACCGAAGACGACGATCGGCCCGAAGCCGGGGTCCCGCTGCATGCCGATCAGAACCTCCTTCCCCCCGACGATCTGCCGCTCGACCTCGAACCCCTGGATCCGGGCCGTCGGGGCCGCCCCCCGGACCGACCGGTCCATCCGCGCCCAGGCGTCCCGGACCGACGCCGCGTCGGCGAGCCCCACGGCGACCCCGCCGACCTCGGTCTTGTGGGAGATGTCGGGAGAGGCGACCTTGAGCACGACCGGATAGCCGATCCGGTCCGCGAGGCGTACAGCCTCGTCCACCGTCCGGGACACCCCGACCTCGGGGAATCGAATGCCGTAGGCCGCGAGCAGTTCGCGGGCGGCGTATTCGGGCAGGACCGAGGCCCCGGTCGCCCGGGCGCGGGCCAGAACCGCGTCGGCCGTCGCCCGGTCGACCGGGAACGAACGGACCTCGGTCCGCGGACGCGTCCGCCACGCATGGTAGCGGGCGAGGGCGCCGAGCCCCTCGACCGCCTCCTCGGGGAACGTGAACGCCGGGACCCCGTGCGACTCGAGGCTGCGGGCGTCCTCCGACAGGTCGGTGAGCCCGAACAGACATGCGACGATCGGCTTCTCCGTCGACGACCGGACCGCGAGGATCGACGTGACGACCTCGGACCCGGTCATCGTCCCGGTCGGCGTCGCGATCACCAGCGCGCCGTCCGCGGCGTCCCCGGCGAGAAGGGCCGCGAGGACCTCGCGGTATTGCCGCGCCCCGACGTCGGCCGTCATGTCGACCGGATTCTGGACCGCGGCGATCGACGGGAGCCCCGGGGCGATCGACGCCCGGAGCTCCGGAGCGAGGACGGGAAGCTCGAGTCCGTTGCGGATCGCCGCGTCCGCCGCGACGATGCCCGGCCCGCCCGAGTTCGTGAGCACCACGAGCCGGGGCCCTTCCATCCGCAGGCCGGTCGAGAAGATCTTCGCGGACCGGAACAGGTCCCCGAGCGAGTTCACCCGCTGGACGCCGGACTGCTCGAAGAGCGCGTCGTACAACTGATCGCGACCGGATTGGGCGAGCGACCCGGTGTGGCTCTTCGCCGCCCGCTCGCCCGCCGGCGTGCGCCCGCTCTTCACGACCAGGACCGGCTTCTCCTCCGTGACCCCCCGGGCGGCCTCGAGGAACTTCCGCCCGTTCGCCAGGCTCTCCACGTAGAGCAGGATCACCTTCGTCCGCGGGTCGCGCCCGAGCGCGGTCAGGAGGCGGTTCTCGTCCACGCCGGCCCGATTGCCGACGGAGACGAACCGGGAGAAGCCGATCCGCTGGGCGACCCCGTACTGCAGGATCCCCGCGCCGAGGGCCCCGCTCTGGGAGACGAAGGCGATGTTGCCCGGGGGCGGCAGGTTCTCGCTGAACGTGGCGTTGAGGCTCACCGACGGGTCCGTGTTGAAGACCCCGAAGCAGTTCGGTCCGACGAGGGACATCCGGTACTGGGCGGCGCGCCGGACGACGTCCGCCTCAAGGGCGGCCCCGGCCTCTCCGACCTCGCGGAATCCGGCGGAGATGACGACCGCGCCCCGGGCGCCCGCCCGCCCCAGCTCGTCGATCGTCGCGGGGACCTGGGCGGCCGGAACGATGACGACCCCGAGCTCCGGCGCGTCCGGAAGCGACGCGATGTTCGGATAGCACCGGACCCCGGAGACGCTCTTCCACGACGGGTTGACCGGGTAGGTCACCCCCTGGAACCCCGCCTGCAACACGTTGCGGAACAAGCTCGTCCCGACCTTGCCGGGTCGGTTGGACGCGCCGATCACGGCGACGCAGCGAGGCTGGAACAGCTCGTCGAGCTCGACCGATCCCCCGTCCGCCATCTCCTTCGACGGCCGTCCGACCGGGGTCCGTTATATATCAACGCCCCGTGGAAATCGCGTGACCGCCGCCGGCGAGCCGGGCTCGCGGCCGACCTCCTCCCCCCCGCATGCGGCGGGCGCGGGCCCGCGGGGCGCCCGGGGCGTGCTCCAGCGAATGGACAAGGGGCAGCTCCGGCACGTCGTCGCCGTCGGCAGCGGCAAGGGGGGCGTCGGGAAGTCGTCGGTCACCGCCCTGCTCGCCGCGGAACTGCGACGTCGCGGGCGGACCGTCGGGATCCTCGACGCGGACATCACCGGACCGTCGATCCCGAAGCTCCTCGGAATGACCGGTCCGCTCACCGACCGGGGCGAGGGGATCGAGCCCGCGATCTCGCGGACCGGGATCCCCGTCGTCTCCTCGCAGTTCATGGTCGAGGACGAACAGACGCCGGTCATCTGGCGGGGTCCGCTCGTCACCCGCCTCATCACGCAGTTCTTCGGCGGGGTGCATTGGGGGGCCCTCGACTACCTCCTCATCGACATGCCGCCCGGGACGAGCGACGTCCCGCTCACCGTCTTCCAGACGATCCCGATCGACGGGATGGTCTTCGTGCTGACGCCGCAGGACCTGGCCGCGCTGATTGTCAAGAAGGCGATGAACATGGCCCGGGACCTCCACGTCCCGCTGCTCGGGCTCGTCGAGAACATGGGCTTCCTCGTCTGCCCGCACTGCGGGGAGAGGATCGAGCTGTTCGGCCGGGGGCGGGTGGAGGCGATCGCCGGGGAGTACGGGGTTCCGTTCCTCGGCCGGGTGCCGGTCGACCCCAGGATGTCCGGCCTATCCGACGCCGGCGACCTCCCGGAGTTCCACTCCCCGGACACCGAGGCGCTGGCGTCCCGACTCGAGGAGTCGGTCGAGGCCCAAGCGAAGGCGCGCCCGATGACCCTCTAGATCGAGGGGGATCGCGCCCTGGGCCGCCTCAGGGACCTGAAGCGGCGGCACCGGGGGGCGCTCCGGGTCCTTGGCCCGTCGCGGCCCCTCGCAGGGCACTGAGCGCCACGGTCTCGACCGGGATCCCGCGGCGTCGGAGCGATTTCGCGAGCCCGGGGACGTGGGCGTCGCCTACCACCACCGCGAGCCGCCCGTACCCCCGGGCCCGGAGCTCCTTCAGCCGGTTCGCCATGTGGTCGTTCCGCTCGTCGAGGAGGACCCGGGCCACTCCGGGATAGACGCGTCGAAGCTCGTCGACGTACTGCGAGGGGTCCTCAGAGTAGGCGTCGATCTGGCGCTCGACCACGCGGGTCGGGATGATCAACCCCAGGAAGCCGCCGAGGAGGAGCAGGATCCGCTCCTTCCCGCTCATCGACCGGAGCAGGCGCTGGAGGGTGTCCCGGATCGGATCGTCGATGAGGAACAGCGGGAGCGAGCGCTCCTGGGAGATCGCGGCGGCGGTACGCATCTCCGCCCCGGCGATCCCGCCGCCCATCTCCTGCCCGAGCCGGCGCTGCAGGAGGCTCCAGAGGCGGACGAACAGTGGGACCCCGGCCCCCGGACGGCCCCCCACGGGGTGGTCGGAGAGGAGGGTCCTCGCCCGCTCGGCGTCGAGCTCGACCGCGATCCCGTCGAGC
>JASHVP010000097.1 GCA_030044475.1 Thermoplasmata archaeon
GGCGAGCGTGAAGTCGCCGAACCGGACGGCCTCGGCCTCGAGGAGGGTCGCGAGGACGGCCGCGCGGTCGGGCGACGACGAGGCAGGCGTCACCAGGGCACCTTCTTCAACCCGGCCTTCCACCCGATCCAGTTGAACGCCGCGTGGAGCCCCAGCGTGTAGGCGAGGAGCCATAAGATGGCTTCCGGCACCGCGAAGACGGGGACGAAGACGCCGGGATACAGGAGCAGGCCGAGGGCGAGCGGGAGGAGGACGAACGGGAGCTGGTCGAGGAGGAACGTTCGGCTACCGCTCGGCCGGCCGATCCGTCGCTTCACGAACGAGCCGAGCGTGTCGCCGGCCATCGCCCCGAAGGTGAGGATCGCGACCAGGGGCACCGCCGTCTCGACCGTGGGCGCGAGCGTCGGGACGAGCTTGAGGTTCGGCGGGGCGAGCAGGATCAGCCACGCCTCGAGGAGCCCGACCGGCATCGCGAGGAAGCCGGCGAACAGGAACCCCGACCAACTCTTGGACGCCCCGAGGATCGGCCGGCCGTCCCCGGGCCACGTGCGGCCGAAGTCCATCTTCGGCCCCCGGCCGCGCGGGAGGGTCGCGATCGCGTTCGCCACGTACGTCGGGAGGAACAGCCAGAGGACCGCCAGGCCGGAGGCGAGGACCGGATTCACCGGCACCGGCTCCCGTTACGTCCCCCGGACGAACTGCTCGATCGCCCGGGCCACGCCGCCGATCGTCGCGGGGTCGGCGCTCTCCTCGGCGTCGTGGATGTGGGACGCCGGGTCCATGCTCCCGAACACGAGGGCCGGGAGCGGCGCCCCCGCGGGCGTCGTCAGGTCCCGGAGCGCGCTCGCGTCGGTGCCTCCGTACTCCCCGAAGATCCCGTGGGCCCCCAGCGTCTCGGCGAGGATCCGCTCGAGCCGTTGCGCCGCCGGGTGGTCGACGGGGAGGCAGTAGCCGGATCGGCACCGGCTCGGGGGCGCCACGAGCCGCGCCCCGGAGCGGTGCGTCCGCTCCCACTCCGAGAATCGGGCGTCCGCGGATCGGAGCCCGTCCGCGAGCTCCATCTCGGGGATGAGCCGGAGGTCCACGGTGAACGTCGCGGCCGCGCTCCCGGCGCCGTCCAGCCACCCGCGCTCGACCGCGGCCGCGAGGAGGGCGAGCGTCGGCGGCACCGGGTTGTGGCCCCGATGGGGGTAGCCGCCGTGGCACGCCTCTCCCACCAGCTGGAACGCTCGGCCGCCGGGCGGGATCGACAGGGCGGTGGCGCCCCCGTCCTCGAGCCGAAACGGCGCCGGGACGAGCGTGCGCGCGCCGGCGACGAACCGGTCGAGCTCCGCGGGCGGTCCGGCGACGACGAGGGTCACGCACCGGGCGACCTGGTTCGCCGCGTCCGTCTCGGCGTGGGCGGCCAGCAGGCGGACCGGGCCGGACCCCGTCCCGTCGGTCCAGTCGAACTTCGTCACCGTCGCGCGTCCGGTGACGACCGGCTCGGGAGCGTGGCGGTCGGGCCAGTCGGGGGACGGAAGGGACGAGCGCCAGCCTCGGGCGAGTTCGTGCAGGTCGACCAGCGCCCGGCCGACCTCCACCGCGCGGGTCAACGGGACCGGCGCCTCGAACGACGCGTCGAGGAACGCGACCCCGCTCGACCCGGCCGTCGTTTCCGGGCTCCCGTCGGGGATGAGCGCGACGTCGGCGCGGAGGATCCGTTCGGGGTCGTCCCGGGGACGGAGCGCGTCGTGGGCCTTCACGGCCTCGACGCCCCCCTCGCCGCCGGTCTCCTCGTCGCAGCAGGCGACGAGCCGGACGTTGCGCGGCGGTGGGTCCCCGTCGGCGAGCCGTCGCATCGCGAGGAGCGTGGTGACGACCCCGCTGCCGAGGTCGTCGTTGGCGCCGCGGCCGTAGAGGCGGCCGTCGGCCCGGTACGTGAGAGTGTGCGGGGGGCTCTTCCACCGGGACCGCTGCTCGGCCGGCACCGGGACGACGTCGTAGTGGGCCAGCACGAGCACGGTCTCCGTCGCCCCGACGTCGAGGTCGACGACCACGTTCGGGCGCGGGATCCCGCGGAGGTCCGGGTTCGGCGACCGCTCGAGGATCGGGTCGTAGACCCGGGTCGCGAGGCCGTACGTCCGCGCCGCCCGCACGATCGCGTCCGCCGCCCGCCCGAAATTCCCCTTCTCGAAGCGACCGGTGGCCCGGTCCTCGAGGTTGGTCGGGGCGATCGCGACCAACTGCTGCAGGAGCTGCAGCGTCGCGCCGTCGCCGATCGCGTCCGCGGCCGACGACGGGATCGCGTCCGGCTCCTCGGGCACGCGCCCCCTCCTAGCGCACGAGGAGCGCGATCGCGAGCGACCCGGTGAGCAGGAGCAGGAACGTCGCGGCGAACATGTGGGTGAACATCGAGAGGGTGTCGCCGAGGGAGGTCAAAAGCCGAGCGGTGTACCCGGGTCCGAGGACGCGCACGGAGGGGATCTCCCGAGAACCGAACCGCACCTCGGAGGGGCCCAAGTCGGCGACGGCGGCGGCGAGCGCCGCGCGGGCTTCGCGGATCAACGACGCCCGGGGGTACCGCTCCCCGACCGGGTTGATCCCCCCGTCGACCTCGTGCACCACGTGGTTGTCTGTCGTCATCACCTCCGCGTCGTCGACCACCTCGGAGAGCGCCCGGACGATCGGGTCGCGGTCCCCGATCACCAGGTTGTTGCCGTCGATCAGCACGAGTCCCGAGGTCCGCCCGGCGGCGCGGATGGCGAGGGCCCGGATCCCGTGCGGACCGATCCCGTCCGCCCCGATCGAATAGCCGCCCCGCACCGCGACGCCGACTTCGATCGGCCCGTCGCGCGCGGCGGCTTCGGCGGAGGCGACCGCGGCCTTGACGTCGGTCAACAGCTTCTCCGCCGCCGGGCTCCCGTAGGAGATGTCCCCCTGTCCCTCGACGTAGGAGTTGTGGGCATCGATCAGGACGACCGGGGGTCCTCCCTCCCGCCCGACCTCTCGGACGACGCGGTCGGCCACGCTGAACGCGATGTCGTCGGTCGGCTCCGGCGCCTGGGAGACGACGACCATCACCGCCCCGCCGACGCGCTGCGCGCGAGCGCAGCTGCCCGGGTACGGGGCGACCAGCGGACTCGCGCGCGAGGGGCCGGGTGGGGGGAGGCTGGCGAGCAGCTCGCGCGCCGCCCGGCCGACCTTCGCCACCTCGGCCTCGGTCGGGAGGTCCAGGTCGTGGTCGGACGGCGTGTGAGGGACCAGCACCGTCCCTGCCTCCGCTCCGAGCTCGTCGGCGAGCTTCCGCGGGAGGTCGCTCGCACCGAGGGCGGCGAACGGGCCCGGGTGCACCGTCGGGAGCGCCACCGTCGCGTACGGCCGACCCCCGCGAACAAACGAGAGGAGCGCGACGCGGACGTCGGTCGGCAGGGCGGACCGGTCGAAGAACTCCTCCAGCGCGCGGGTGGCCGCTGGGTCCCGCGCGCCGACATGGTCGAGCATCGGCCGGATCAACGAGACGCCCGAGGCGTGGAACTCCCGGCGGAGCGGGCGGTCCGACGCCCGGATCAGACCGACCGCGCAGCCGAATCCGATTGCGAGGAAGGCGAGCGTCGCCCCGAGCTCCGGCAGCGTCGGCCGGAGGAGGACGAGCACGCCGATCAGCATCAACAGGGGCTGGAGCAGCGCCACCGGCAGCATCCGCAGGTGGCTCGGCCGGGAGACCCCGTAGAGCGTCATCTGGCGGAACCAGAACGCGGGGCCGAGGAGGAAGCCGCCGAGCATCGCGAGCCCGGGGACCTCGGCGGGCCACGCGGCCCCGGCGCCCCGCCAGATCGCCGCGAGGGGAAGGTCGAGGAGGAGGACCGTCATCGCGAGGAAGAGGCTCCGATGCAGCTCGATCCGGCCCCCGAGCGCGCGGGCCAGCGGGGTCGTCAGGGCGGCCGCGACGAGCGCCGGGCCCGCGAAGAGCAGCCCGAGGCCGGCGAAGAACGGGTCGAACGATACGCCGAAGAAGAGGAGGCTGAAGAGCGCCCCGGCGCCGAGAATCACGCCGAGCACGACCTCGGGGCGCGGCGCTCGAAAGAGGCCGCGGCTGCGGGGCCGGCGCCGCGGCGCCGGCGGAGACGTCTCAGCGGCCACGCGCCCCCTGGACCTCTCCGACGATCTCGCGGAACCGGTCGCCGACGCCCTGCTCCTCCGCGATGGATCCGGTCACGAGGACGTTCGCGCCGGCCGCCAGCAGACGGCGAGCGTCCCCCGCCGTCCGGATCCCGCCGCCGACGACCAACGGCACCGAGACCACCGCGCGGACGGCCCGGACGATCTCGGCCGGGACGGGCTCCGGGGCTCCGGAACCGGCTTCGAGGTAGACCATGTGCATCCCGAGGTATTCCGCCGCGAGCGCGTACCCCGCCGCGAGGTCCGGGCGGTCCCGGGGGATCGGGTCGGCGGCACCGACCTCGCCGACGCGCATTCCCGGAGCGACGATCAGGTAGCCGAGCGAGAGCGGCTCGAGCCCCATCGACCGGACCGCCGGCGCGGCCTGGGCGTGGGCCCGAATCACCAGGTCCAGGTTGCGGGAGTTGAGCATGCTCATGAAGAGGACGGCATCGGCGCGGGGGGTGAGGGATCGGGGCCCCTCGGGAAAGATGATCGCCGGGACGTCGACGTTCCGTTTGACCGCGTCCGCGGCGTCCCCCATGCCCTGCTCGGAGATCCCGGTCGAGCCTCCCAGGAGGATGGCGTGGCTGCCCGCCGCCACGGCGCTCCGCGCGACCGCGCCGGCCCGGTCCCCGGGGGACTTATCGGGGTCGATCAGGGTGAAATGGACCGGGCCACCGACGAGTCGGTCGGCCAGATATCGCTCGACGCGGCCGCCCGTCATCGGAACGCCACCCCCAAGAACGCGAGAAGCGCGATCGTCATCGCGACCTTGCTCATCGTCTGCTCGTAGTGCAGCCGTTCGGGCAGGTGCCGCACCGACTCGACGAACGTTCCGTCCGCCGCCCCGACCAGCGCGACGTACATAATCCCCACCCCCGAGAGGGGACGGACGAACCAGAACAGCGGAACGACGCTCAGCACGATCGCCGAGGCGACCGTACCGCGGGCGACCGCGGCGGCGGCGCCCATGCCCGCGGTCTGCGGCAACGTGCTCCGACCGACATCCCCTCGGACGTCCTCCATGTCCTTGATCACTTCCCGGCTCAGCGTCGCGAGGAATGCCATCGCCGCGAACGGAGCGAGCACGAGCGCGTCGCCGGCCGCCGCCCCGCCGTAGAGGAACACCAGCCCGGTGAGCAGGGCGACCGTGAGGTTCCCCTCGAACCCCCGGGCCTTCAGACGGAACTCGTACCCCAGGAGCGAGGCGACCGCGACGGCCAGGATCCCGCCGACGAGCGGATACGAGAGGGCGACCGGGACGGCGACTCCGACTCCCGCGACGAAGAGGCCGGCCGTCAGGACGCGCGCCGTACGGACCGAGATCTCCCCGGTCACGAGAGGACGATCCGGGTGGTTCGTCCGGTCGCCGTCAAGGTCGAGAAGGTCGTTGAGGACGTTCCCCCCCGCGGTGACCAACGCCGTCGAGGCACCCGCGAGACCCAGGAAGAGCCAGATCTCGGGCGGCACGGACACTCCCGCCGCCCGGGCCACCAAGCCGCCCACGACCGTGCCGACGAACGAGACCGCGACGTTTCCGGCCCGCACCAGCCGCAGCGCCGGCCGCACGCCGCGCGATGGCCGGACCGCTCGCTTAACGGTTGTGTCGGAGGGCGGCCCGACGCGCTCGGGAGTGCCGGTCGCGGACGTGCGTTATAAGCCGCCTTGCGTCCCGAATCCGGATGCCCCCCACGGGAGTGACCCGTCCTCCAACTCGGCGGTTCGCTCTCGACAACGGACTCCGGGTCGTCCTCGCGCCCGCGGCCAAGAGTCCCACGGCGAGCGTGTGGGTCTGGTACCGCGTCGGGTCGAAGAACGAGTGGCCCGGCGTGACCGGGGCGTCCCACTGGGTCGAGCACATGCTGTTCGCGGGATCTCCGCGCTACGGCAAGGGCGACATCGACCGGGCCGTCGTCCGCGTCGGGGGGGAGCTGAACGCGTTCACCTCGACCGACCAGACCGCCTACTTCATCACGGTCCCGCGCGAGCATCTGTCGGTCCCGTTGGACATCGAGTCGGACCGGATGGTCCGGGCCCTGCTCACCGACGGGGAGGTCGACCGGGAGCGCACGGTGATCCACTCCGAACGCGAGGGCGCCGAGAACTGGCCCGAGTTCCGGGTCGAGGAGGAACTCTACCAGCTCGCGTTCCGCCACCACCCGTACCGATGGTCGGTGCTCGGCTCGCGGGACGACATCGAGCATCTCTCGCCGGCAACCTTGCGGGCCTACTACCGGCGGTTCTACGGGCCCCGCAATGCGGTGCTCGTCGTGGCCGGAGGGTTCGACGCCGGCGCGGTCGAGCAGGAGGTCCGGACCCGGTTCTCCCCGCTTCCGGCGACCGGCGACGATGTCACCGTCACGACCGTGGAACCCGCGGCGCGCGGGGAGCGGCGGTCCGAGATCTCCGGCCCGGGCACGACGCCCTTGGTCGAGGTCGGCTGGCGGACCCCCGCCCTCGGGGAGCCGGGGACGGCGGAGCTCGTCGTCCTGGACATTCTGCTCGGAGGCGAGACCGCCTTCTTCAGCGTCGGCACCGGTTGGCGCCGGACGGCCGAGCACCCGAGCTCGCGCCTGTACCGGGCTCTCGTCGACCCCGGGATCGCCGTTCGCGCCTCGAGCGACTGGCGGTACGGCGTCTGCCCGGGTCTGTTCGTGGTCCGAGCGCAGGCGGCCGCCCGTGTGCCGGTCGAACGACTGGAGGAACGGTTGTTCGGCGCGGTCGAGGCACTCGGCCGGATCGGCCCGAGCCGCGCCGAGATCGAAGAGGTTCGCACGAAGGTGCGGAGGGGCGCGGACCTGGCATACGAGGGCGCGTCCCGAACCGGCTTCCGGCTCGGATTCTTCTCCTCCCTCCGCGACCTCGAGTTCGAGGACGAACTGCTCCGAACGGTCCTGCGCGTGTCGCCCTCCCAAGCGCGCGACGCCGCCCGCCGGTGGCTCGGCGCCGAGTCGCGGGCGGTCGTGCGCTACCGTCCGTCCCCGGAGGCCGCCGATGCCTGACCGCGACGACCCGCTGCGCTTCGAGTATCGGGAGGGCCCCGACGGTCTCCGACTGGCGGTCCAGCCGCCTCCGGCCGGAGCGGGCAGCTGCTCGGCGACGTACGTGGCGCCGGCCGGATGGTCGTTCGACCCCGCCGGGGCGGACGGGTGCGCCCGGGCGGTCAATCGGCTCGTGACCAGCGCCGCGGGACCGTACGACCGGATCGCGCTCGCCCGCCTCCTCGACCGGACGGGGGCGACCCTCACCCACGAGGCCAGTCCGGAGGCCGGCGAGGTCACCATCTGGGGGCCCGCGGACGCGTGGCGACCGTTGCTCCGACTTCTGGCGGAAGTGATCCGACGACCTCGGTTCGACGCCCCCGACGTGGCCCGGGTCCGGCGCCAGATGCAGGAGCTGCAGCTGCGCGAGCTCCGGCAACCGGGCGCCCGGGCCGAGCGCGAACTGCTGCGCGCGATCTTCCCGGACGGACATCCGTATCGGGAGACCGGAGCGGGGCGGCCCGAGACCCTGGCCCGGTTGACCCGGGCCCGGCTCGTAGCGTTCCACCGGCAGCACTACGAGGCCCGGGGGGCGCTGCTGGTGGTGACGGCCCGCGCCCCGCGGGTGGAGATCGAGCGCGAGATCCGCGCCCGATTCGCGACCTCGACCGAACCGCCCGCGACTCCGCCCCGGACGGCGGTCCCCTCCCGCGGCTCTCGGGACCACCGAATCCCTCTCGCCGGGAACTCGCAGGTCGAGGTCCGGGTCGGGGGGGAGTCGATCGCCCGGTCCGATCCGGAGTTCCCGGCCGCGTTCCTGGCGAACGAGGTGCTCGGGGGGCGGCCGCTGCTCGCCCGCCTGTTCCAGCGGGTCCGGGAGAAGGACGGGCTCGCGTACCACGCGTCCAGTGAGCTCGAATCGATGCGCTGGGGCGGCTACTGGGTCGCCCAGGCGGGCACCGGCGCCGACCGCTACGGGCGGGTCCTGCCCGAGCTCGTGGAGGAGGTCGAGCGGATCCGGACCGAGCCCGTGGGCGACGGGGAGCTGAACTCGATCCGCGAGAGCGCCATCGGCGAAATCCCGCTCTCGCTCGAATCGACCGCGGAGGCGCACGAGCTCGCCGTGGACGCGGCGTACCACGGCCTGCCGGGCGACCACTGGGCGCGGTGGCCGGCGCGGCTGCGGGCGATCGGACCGAAGGAGGTCCGCGCGGCCGCCGAGCGCGCGTACGACGCCGCGACCCAGACGACCGTCCTGGTCGGGCCGATCGGTCGTCGCTGACCGGCGGTCGGCGCTACGTCGCGTCGTCCAGCCGCACGCGCTCCGGGTGGGCGTAGACCGTCAACCGGCCGTCGCGCACGAACCCGGCGAGCGTGACGCCCAGGCGGTCCGCCGCCGTCACGGCGAGGGAGGAGGGGGCGGAGACCGCGCCGACGATCGGGATCCCGGCCGCCGCCGCCTTCTGCACGATCTCGAAGCTCGCCCGCCCGCTCACCTGCAGGACGCTCCGGCTCAAGGGGAGCTCCCGGGCGAGGAAGCGCGCGCCGACGACCTTGTCGACGGCGTTGTGCCGTCCCACGTCCTCGGCGACCGCGACCAACCGTCCGGCCTCGTCGAAGAGGCCGGCCGCGTGGAGGCCGCCGGTCCGGTCGAAGAGCGGCTGGGCGGCCCGGAGGCGGTCGGGATACCGCGCGAACTCCGCCGCACGGACGGCCCGGTCGCTCCGGATCGGCCCGCCGCGCTCCGCGAAGAGGCCCTGGACGAGGGCGCGACCGCAGACGCCGCAGCTCGAGTTGACCAGGAACTGACGTCGCCGCTCCGGGTCGACCCGGACCTTGAGGCGCGTCCGCACGCGCGCCACGTGCTCCGCGTCGCCGTCGGGAAGGTCGACCCCCGCGACGAGATCCGGGTCGGTCAGGATCCCCTCCGTGAAGAGGAAGCCGACCGCGAGGGCCGCGTCGTCCGTCGGGGTCCGCATCGTGATCGCGACGGTCTCGCTCTCCCCGCCGTGGACGAGGCGGATCTCGAGCGGCTCCTCGGCGGCGAGCGTCTCGGCGATCGGGTAGGCGAGCGCTCGCCCGTCCCGGACGGAGATCTGCTCGCTGTCGACCGCGGCCGTGGCCGCCGGCGCCCGGCCCGTCATCGCCCGGGCCGCGACGCGCGGCCGACC
>JASHVP010000098.1 GCA_030044475.1 Thermoplasmata archaeon
CCGCGTCCGGACCAACGTATTTATCGCGTCGGCCCGGTTCTCGACCGGATGACGGACGCGGGCGTCCCCGCCACCGCCTCGCCCGCCGTCGCCAAGTTCCGCGAGGGGTTCCGTGCCGCGGAAGAGGCCGAGGGCCAACCGGACCGGGACCGCTATCTCAGCTCCTTGAAGTCGCTCCTCGCGTCGGCGGAACGGCACGCGAAGGACCTCGCCCCGGCCGCGGGGGAGGTGGCGCCGATGCTCGACGAGATCGCGATGGCGTTCTACCATGCCTCGCAGCCGGCGCTCGCCCGGCGCGCGGTCGACCTCGGTCTCGAACTCGCTCCGGGGACCTCGACGTTGCTCCACCACAAGGCGCTCGTGCTGCTCGCGCAGAACGAGGAGCTCCCCACGGTGGTGACCCTGATCGACCAGGCGCTGGAGGCGAACCCGAACGAAAAGACCCTCTGGGCGACCAAGGGGGACGCGCTCCGCCTGATGGGTCGCACCGACGACGCGGCGGAGGCGTACCTGCGAGCTCAGGAGCTCGACGCCGCCTCGACGCAGTACGTCGACCGGGCGCTGAAGCTCCTCCCGCACCACCCCGGCGCCCTGCGGATGAAGGTCGATCTCGCCCGCGCCCACGGCGGCGAGGTCGAAGCGCTCACCGCGGCCGAGGAGTTGCTCGCCGAGAACCCGGACGACCTCGACCTCGTGCTCGCCCGCGCCGAACTGCTCGCGTCCGTGGGCCGGGGCGACGCCGCGCTCGAGCCCCTCGAGAGGGTCCGGGCGAGTCGCCCCGACGACCGACGCGCGGCGGCGTTGCAGGTGCGCGTCCTCTGCCAGCTCGGCCGGACGGAGGTCGCGGTGCCGTACGCGAACGCCCTGCTGGCGGCCGAGCCACCCCCCGACGGCCGGATCCTGGACGAGATCGCCCGGTTGGCCGACCCGGCGGTCCCGACGCTCGCGCTCGCCGCCCGGGAGCGGCTGCAGCAGGTCGAGCCGCGGAACGTCCAGAACCTGCTCGACCTCCGGGCCCTCGCGGTGCGCCTCGACCGGGTCGATGTGGCGCTGGCGGCGTGCCGGGCCGTGCTGGATGCGCAACCGGACAATCTCGAGGCGATGCGCGGCATCGCGGAACTCCAGGCGGGCGCCGGCCACCCGGCCGAGGCGATCGCGACGTACCGTGAGATCGCCCGCCGGCATCCCCACGCCGTCGCGGAACTGCGTCGCGGGCTCGAGACGGCTCGGTCGATACCGGACGCCGCCGCGGCGAAGGAGTTCGCGGAGGCGGTGCTCGCGGCCGACCCGAGCGACCTGACCGCCTCGCTCGAACTCGCCCGCACGCTCTCGGCGTCCGGGGACTCGGCCGGCGCGGTCCGGGCGTACGACGGCCTGATCGCCGCCCATCCGAACGAGCTGTCGTACCTGCTCGAGAAGAAGGAGGTGCTGGCGGCCAGCGACGACCCCGCGGCCCTCGCGCCGGTGCTGGACGAGCTGTTCCGACTGGACCCGACGCGGACGGACGTCGCGCTGGAGCGGGGCAACCTCTACCTCGCGCTCGCGTACGACCAGCCGCCGGGTTCGAACGGGCGCGAGACCGCCGCGCGGACCGCGCTCGTCGCCTACGAGCGCGCGTCGTCCGACCCGGAGGCCGCATCGATCGCGTCGCTCGGGATCGCCCGCGCGTCGCGTCTCGTCGACGACCCAGACCGGGCCCTCCGCTCGTACGAGCAGTTCCTCGACGCGCCGGAGAACGGCGCCCGGAACGACGTCCGCAAGGAGCTGGGGCACGCGGCCCGGGAGGCGGGCCGGTACGTCGAGGCGGCGACGGCGTACGGGGAGGCGATCGAAGCGGGACTCGAGGACCCGGACCTGTTCTGGGGCGCGGTCGAGGTGTACGACCACCTGAACCAGGACGCCCGCTCGGGGCAGCTGCTCGACCTGTTGCTCCGGCGCGATCCGGCGAATCCGCTCTACCTTCGCAAGAAGGGACAGCTCCTGCTGAAGGCGGGCCACCGGGACGAAGCGCTCCGGACCCTGCAGGAGGCGGTGGCCCGGGCCGACGGGGACCCCCATGCGTACTTCGAAGTGGCCGAAGCGCTCCGGGCGCAGGGCGCGTACCCCGATGCGCTCACCTACTACCGGAAGGGGCTCGAACTGGAGCCGGGGAACCGTCACGGGCGGTTGGCTCTGGCCGAGACCCTCCTGCTCGCGGGACAGTACCCCGAGGTGCTTCGGATCATCGACCCGCTCCTGAAGGAGGAGCCGAACGACCTGGCGGCGTGGAAGGCGCGGGCCGACGCGTGGCGCGCGCTGGGACGACCGAGCGAGGTCCTGTACTCCCTGAAGGCGATCCTCCTGCTCGAGCCGGACAACGGCCCGGCGCTGCTCGAGCTGTTCCGCCTCCACCGCGACGACGGGGCCCGCCGCGAGGCGTTCGATGCGCTCTCCCGCCTGCTCCGCTCCTCGGCGCCCGAGGCCCAGGACCCGACCCTCCACCTCGAACGGGGCGACCTGGCCGCCGGCCTCGGCCTTCCCGATGAGGCGAACGCCTCGTACGAGCGGGCCGCCGAGATCGACCCGTCGAACCGGGTCGAGATCGCCGTCCGGAGGGCCCGCCTGCGCCTCACCGCCGGACGGCCCGACCTCGCGCTCGAGGTCCTCGACGAGGGGCTGCGGGCGATCCCGGACGGCAGCTCGCCGAGCGTCGCCGCGCTGCTGCTCCGGGCCGAGATCCTCGCGGCCCTCGAGCGCCCCGCCGAGGCGCGGTCGGCCTACGAGGAGGTGCGACAGCGGGAACCGAAGTCCCCGGTCGCAATCGCCGGGATCGGCCAGTCGATGATCGCCGAAGGCCGGCACGCGGACGCGGTCGAGTTCCTTCGGACCTCCCTCCCCCAGGTCCCGTCGCAGGAGTCGCTGTTCCTCCTCCTCGCCGAGGGGGAGGCGGGTCTCGGGCACCTCGATCGGGCGACCGAGGCCGTGCAGAAGGGCGTGGAGCTGCTTCCGAAGAGCGTCGCCCTCTGGGTCCGTCTCGGCGAGCTCGGGATCGCGCGCCAGGCGTGGGCGGACGCCGCGGCGGCGTACGCGCACGCGCTCGCGCTCCAGCCCGCCCGTTCGGACCTGCTGCTCCGCGCCGGCTTCGTCGCCGAACGGCTCGGCCATCCGAACGAGGCGCTCGCCCTGTACGACCGGGCCACGGAGGCCGACGTGTCGAGCAAGCAGGCGTGGACCAGCCGCGGTGTCGCTCTGCTCGCGGTCGGACGCCCGGCGGACGCCCAGGCGAGCTTCGACCGGGCCCTCTCGCTCGACTCCGACTTCGCGGCGGCGAAGGACGGCAAGAAGCTCGCCGTCCAGAAGACCCGCGACGTCCAGGTGCAGAAGTTCGGCCGCGACGCGCTCCTCCTCGAGGCGCGACTGCACCGGACGGTCACGAAGAACGACCTGTTCGTCACGCTCCACGTCCCGTACGAGTTCCTCGAGCCGGTCCTGGGGGCGATCGGGAAGACCCCGACGATCGACCTCGAGGCGCTGGAGGCGGCGGAGGTCCGCGACCTGGAGAACGCCTCGTACCATCTGATCGCCTCGGCGCTCGAGCGACGGCCCCCGGGGATCGAGCGCCGCGGGTTCACCCTCGCCGACGTCGCGGTCCTCGCCCCGTCCACGTACAGCCTCGAGCAGACCCAACGTTTGTTCGGCTACCTCAAGGCCGTGCTCGAAGCCGACCTGCGACCGGAGAACCTCGTCCTCACCCCCGACGTCGAGGAGCTGGCGCGGAAGGCGCTGGTCCTCCCCCCGGAGCAGCGGACGCTCTTCCAGATCGTGCACACCCTGCGCGTCGGCATCTACCGAGCGCGCCTCATCAAGGCGGTCGAGGAAGCCGGGTCGGCCGTCCACGCCCCGCTCCCGTCCCTCGACCTCGGCGCGTACTCCCCCGAGTTCCGGGGGGAGGGAGCGCCCGCGGCTCCGCCCGAGGCGGGCGAGGCGTACTTCGCTCCCGAGAACGTTCCGCCGA
>JASHVP010000099.1 GCA_030044475.1 Thermoplasmata archaeon
CCGACGCCGTTCACGATCACGAACTGGGCCTCGTCGATCTCGATCGCCGTGGTGCTGTTCGCTTCGTACTCGTGCGGGTCCGTGTTGGGGTCGGTCACGATGCTCACCACCGAAGTATTGTTGCCGCCCAACTGCGCCACCAGGCTCCCCCAGAAGTTCTCGGCTGCGACGACCTGGATCACGCCGGAGTCGACCACGACGTGATGGGCCGGGAGCACGTTCCGCGGCGGCGACGAGGCCGCCGCCGCGGTCGCGGGTGTCGGACTCTCGGACGCGGTCAGGTTGGTGCCGAACGCCGCGCACGGGTTGGACGGTGCGCTGCTCGTGAGGACCTCGTATCCGACGGCGGAGGCCGCGACGGCGAGGACCGCGACCAGCGCAATCACCGGGACTCTCCACTTCATCGACGGATTCCCGTTCGGTCGTTACGCGGTCGAGTGGCACGGTCCGATCGGAGCCCCGTGCGGGCACTCGGTCGGATGGCGCTGGGCACGGCAGAGCTCCTCGACCGTGCGGTGGGAGATCGCCAGGTCGATCTCCCGGGCCGCGGCGCAGGTGGCGGCCGGTCCGAGGCCCAGGCTCCCGAACAAGCTCTCGGCCACGCGGTGATGCCGCTGGTACTCGTTCACCGTCGCCCGCCCCTTATCGGACAACCGGCTCTTTCCCCGGTACCGCGTGATGAGACCCAGCGACTCCAAGGGCGTCACGTGGGCGAGCGCGGACGGTGGCGACAGGTCGAGAGCCGCGGCGATGGACTTGAGGGAAACCCCCCGCGACGTCGTCTCCCGGGATCGGATCGCCTGCAGGGTCTCGAGCTGTCGGCGGGTGAGGCGTTGGAGGGTCTCCACACTCCCTCCAACGCGGTCGCGAATATAAGGATGGTCCTAATTATTAGTGTAATCCAATTTTTCTGACGTCCGACCGTCGACGCGCCGGTTCGCCCCCGGGCCGGCGAGGGCAAGGGGTATCCCCTCCCGACGGCACGGAGGGGGCATGCCGACGGCGGCCGAGAAGGCGGAGTCGTTTCGGGCCCTCCACCTCGCCAGTCGACCTTTCGTGTTGCCCAATGCATGGGACGTGGCGAGTGCCCGTCTGTTCGAAGACGCGGGGTTTCCCGCGGTCGCGACCTCCAGTGCGGGCGTGATGGTGTCGCGCGGGTATCCGGACGGACAGGAGATGCCCCGACGCGAGCTCGTCGAAGTCGTGTCCCGGATCGCCTCCCGTCTCTCGGTCCCGGTGAGTGCGGACGTCGTGGCGGGCTACGGTCGAGGTCCGGGCGGAGTGGTCCGCACGGTCCGCCAGATGCTCGACGCCGGCGCCATCGGCATCAATGTCGAGGATCACGACCCCGTCCGCGATCGACTGTTTCCCTTGGCGGTGCAGCTTCGGAAGATTCGGGCGGTTCGCGAGCTGGGCACGTCCGTGGGCCTGCCGATCGTGATCAATGCGCGGACGGACGCTCTGTGGAAAGGTCCGGGAACCCCCGAGGAGCGGTTCCGCGAGGCGGTGCGCCGATGCCGCGGCTTTCGGGACGCGGGAGCCGACTGTGTGTACCCGATGCGCCTCACCGACGCGGCGCAGATCGAGTCGTTCGTCTCGAACGTCGAGGGTCCGGTGAACGTGATGATCCGAGCCGGATTGCCCTCGCTCCCCGACCTCGAGCGACTCGGGGTCCGCCGGATCAGCTTCGGCCCGGCGGCGTCGTACGCCGCGCTCGGATTCCTCCGACGCGCGTGCGCGGAGATCCGGGCGAACGGATCGTTCGCCTCGCTGGTGGACGGCGCGATCTCGTTCGACGAACTCAACCAACTCGCCCGCGCGCGGCCCGCGCCGGCCGGGTAGCCGCGGTGGACGAGACGCCGCGGTCGGTCCGCGGCCCGTTCAGCGTCTCGGGAGAGCCGGCGCTCGGAGGGCGGGTCAGGGGGTCCAGGTCTGACCGCCGTACCCGGACGGGAGTCCCGGGGGCGTCGAACCGCCGAACGGGTCCGGACGAGGCTCGGGGGCCCGGCCGTGCTTCTTCGCGAGATAGGCATCGATCGCCGACGCCGCCCGCTCGCCCGCCGCCATGGCGTGCACGACCGACCGCCCGCCCGTGGCGAACACGCCGTCCACGTCCGTCATCCATCCCTCGCGCTTCCCTTCGGGCCAACCCATCGAAGCGAACTTGAAGTCGTACTCGGGTCCGAATTCCGCCACGTCGGCGACCTCGCCGACGGCGACGATGATCATGTCGCAGGGGATCGTCTCCTGCGAGTTCGGAACGACCACGAGGGAGCGACGTCCCTTGGCATCCGGCGGCCCGTGCTCGGTCCGTTCGACGACCAGGCCCTCGACGTGGTCCGAGCCGAGGATCTCCTTCGGCGACCGATAGAACACGAACCGGACTCCCTCGAATTCGCCTCCGGTCTTCTCTTCCTCGGTCGCCTTCATGTCTTCGGGCCCGCGACGGTACACGAGGAGCACCTCGCCCCCACCGGTCAACCGTCGGGCCGATCGCGCGGCATCCAACGCGACGTCGCCCGCACCGATGACGACGACCTTGCGGTTCGTGCGACCGAACAACCCCTCCGGCCGCTTGTTCATCGCCAGCAGGAACGGGAGCGCGTGGTAGACCCCGGCGAGCTCCTCGCCCGGGACTCCCAGCTCCCTCGCCTTCGAGGCGCCCACGGACACGAGGACCGCCTCGAACCCCTCCGACAGGAGGCTCTTCGGGGTGAAGTCGACGCCCGCCCGCTTCCCCCCGACGAAGGTGATGTCGAGATTCTTCCACCGCGCCAGATCGGTGTCCAGGTCGTCGTGCTCCAGATGGTAGCGGGGAATGGTGTTGATCTGGCCCCCCAGGAACGTCTCGTGTTCGTAGACCGTGACGGGATGCCCCCGGATCGCGAGGTCCCAGGCGGCCATCAGCCCGGCCGGACCGGCACCGATGACCGCGATCCGTTCGTTCTTTCGCTTGGACGGGACGTACAGCAAGTCCGACTTTCCGTAGTCCAGCGCCGCCCGCTTCAGATGGCGGATGGCGATCGGCACCCCGCGGCCGGCCATGATGCAGTCGTCCTCGCAGAAGTGATAGCAGGTCTTGCAGAGGACCGTGGCGAGCGGGTTCTCCCGGAGGGTGAGCTTCGCGGCCGCGTCGAAGTCCCCCTGCCCGACCAGGATGTTGTACCCCCGACAGTCCTGCGTGATCGGGCAACCCTGGATGCAGTACGGCATGGCGCACTCGAGGCACCGCTGCCCCTCGAGCACCGCCTCGGCGAGCGTGTACGGCTGGTCGATCAGGGCGAACTTCTCGACCCTCTCCTCCCGCGTTTCTTCGCGGATGGGGACTCGTTCGTAGCGGTCCATGACTGCCCACGCGCCCGGAACTGCCGAGTGGCATCATGGAGACGAACCTCCGCGCTTTAGGCTTCGCGGGTCCAAATGCCACACCCTGTCACGGAGGGCTCCCAGAAACTCTCCCGACCGCCCGCGACGGCGTCACCCCGCTCCTCCCGGGGAGCGAGGGCCGTGCGTGGCCGTGCGACGCCCTTCGAGCGGAAATCGGGTTGGCCCCCTCGGCGCCCGGGAGACTCCCCGGCCGAAGGTCCGTCCGCTACTTCGGGGCCCACGACTTCGGCGGTTCGCTGAGGGAAAACAGGTTCCCGTCGGGGTCCTGCCAGGTGGCGGAGACTCCCCACGGATACTCCCTCGGCGGCTGAGGAAACGGCACCCCCCGGCCGGCGAGCTCGCGATGGGTCTCGCGACAGTCGGCGACGCGGAGCACGATGGGCGGGGACCTCCCCGGAGCCCAGTGCTTCGACCACTCCTGCTGCTCCGGGTCGACCGCGGAGCCGACCTCCCACAGGGCGAGCTCGAGGTCCTGTCCCGAAGGGCCGACCGTGACCCACCGACGTCCTCCGGGCAGCGGCACGTCCGCCTTCTTCTCGAATCCGACCTTCTGGACGTAGAACTCGAGCGACCGGGCTTGGTCCGTGACGACGAGCGTCACCTGCGCCACCCTTCCTTCCATGATCCTCCCTCCCGGGGGCCGAGTCGACCCGGAACCCCCACGGCCGGTGCCCACAAGAGCTTCTCCGACCCCCGGGCGGAGCGAGGCCGCTGCCGCACGAGAGCGAGGGGCCACGACCGCAGTCCCCGGCGGGAACCGCCTACGGGGTGCCTTGGTAGTGCAGGACCAGCTCGCCGGCCCTGAACGATCGGACCTCCACCAGACGAAGCGTTCTCTGGTGGTCGAGTCCCTCGAAAAATCGCCGGCCCTTACCGAGGATCACGGGCGAGACGGCAAAGAGGTAGTCATCGATGAGCCCCCGGCGGGTCAACTCCATTCCCAACCGGGGCGCCACCACGGCCATCGTTCCCCCCGCCTCGTTCTTGAGCCTCGACACAGCTTCGCCGAGTTCCCCCGAGACGAAGCGGGTGGCGTCCCAAGTGGTCGGACGCGGAGAATCGGACAGGACGACCTTTTGGACGCGGTCCGCGAATTCGGACATTCGGCGGAACCAGGGATGCTCCCCGGCCGTTCGATTCGCGATCGGCCAAAAGTCGGCCCACTCCCCGTAGGTCTGGTCATCGAACAGGAGGGCGTCGATCGAGTCCCATCGCTTGATCCACATCTCCTCGGCAATGAGATCGGGCTCGTCGGCCGGTGGCTCGGAGCCCGGGTAGGCGGGGAACTCATTGTACCCGTCGAGCGTGATGTACATACTGAGCAGGAGACGACGCATCCTACCTTCCTCCGGTCCGAGGAGCTCCGGGTAGGATTTAATCGGGTAGGGGAATCGGAGTGGGGCAGAGATGACCCGCTCGAGGTTTCGCTATCACGCGGGTCCGATGAAGGTCGAGTTCCTCTCGTGCCCCGTCCAAGCGAGCCTCAAGATCCTCGGGCGCGAATGGGCCTTCCTGGTCCTCACGTCGATCGCTCTGTTTCGAGCCAACCGGTTCAACGACATGCGGCGGGCGATGCCCGGACTCCCGAAGCGGCTGCTCACGATGCGGCTCTCGGAACTCGAACGGTTCGGTTTCATCGTCCGAGCCGAGTCGCGACGAGGGTACGTCCGCTGGGAGCTGACCGCGAAGGGAGCGGATGTCGTTCCGATCCTGCTCACGATGGTTCAGTTTGGATCCAAGTGGTACGCGGACGAGGTATTCGACGACCGGGCTCCCCGCCAGCTGAACGACATCTTCGATGAGGCGTACCTTCGCGAGAGTCTCCGGTCCCCGCACCGGCGACCGTCGATCCAACCGGACCCGGCCCGAGCCGGCCGAGCGAACTCCCGAGGGGCGACTCGGGCCCTGTGAGATCCACGGCCGGTGCCGCTTCCCGGGCGAACGCCGATCCGCTCGGTCCGAGGTGCGTCCGCGTCTCGGCGAACCGAACTCTCCGGCCGCACGAAGATCGGGGGGAGTCCCAACTCCGCCGACGAGAAGGATCGACGGGCGCGGAGGGACTCGAGTTCACCGAGGATTCGAATTCCGTGCGGCCAGGGTGCGGCCTCGTGACCTCTATGTCCGAGCGTCCTGTGCCCCCCTCTACCGATGGAACGGTACGAAGCTCGACTGCGATCCCTCGAACCTGAGCTTCGAGATCTCCTCGGCCGCATTCCCCTGCTCCCCAATCCCCCGTTGCCGGCCGAGTGGCTTCGCTGTGAGATGCTGGAGCGCTTCGACCTCTTGCAGCATGCGCCCTTAGAGGGTGCCCGCACCCTTCTAGAGATCGGCTCGGGACCTCACGCGGTCGCGACCGTTCCATTGGCATTCCGGGTCGGACCGGAGGGTCGGCTCCTCGCCGGAGAACTGAGCCGGTGGGGGAATTTTGTCTCCATCGTGGCCGACAGTGGGCTCGGAAACCGAATCTTTCCGGTGGCGTGCGACGCACGCCGCCTTCCCTTGCGCGACGACGCCGTCGACCTAGCGCTGTGCGTCCACGGTTTGCGCTCCCTCCGCGGGGAGCCGAACTCGGTGCGGATCATTCGAGAGATGCTCCGAGCCGCCCCGCGGATCTTCCTGGCCGAGTCGTTGCCGGTGGCCCGAACCGCCGCGCAGCGGAGTCACCTGGGCCTGTACGATCTTCGAGAGCAGGTGTTCCGCGCCGGGTCCGGCGTCGCAGATGATTCCCGATACCCGACCTTGGAGCGGGTGACCTCGCTCGTCGAGCAAGCGGGAGGGATCGTCGACGCACGGGAAATCGTAGAAATCGACCTGCCCCACTTCTTGGCCTACTTTCCCCGGAGTCTCGTCGAGAGGGTCCCCGCAGCAGAGACCCGCGATCGACTTCTCCAACGGTGGGACGAAGCGGAGGCGATTTGGCGTCAGAAGGGGGAAGACCATCCCCCGGTAGGGATCGTCGTCGCCCACCGGCCGTAACGGAAGCGCCCCCTGGGCGGGTAGGGCGCATGAGCCGACCCCGGTTCGCTGACCCCGTGCCGGCGTACCCTCGAAGCCCCTATGCCGAACGACCGGACCGGAACGAATTCACTTCCGCCGGAATACAACGCGTCACCGAACACCCCGGGGAGTTCGCCCGGCCCGAGCGAGCTCCTTCGCACGCGAGAGTTTCCGATAGAACCCGGCACGGGCCCCGAATGCTCCGATCTTGACGGCATCTCCATCCACGACAACGAACATCCGATATCCGCCCACCTTCGTGGACCAGATCGGGGCGACGACCCCCGACGGCGGGGAGAGCTGCACCACCGTGGATCCGGGGCCGGACGCGAATGGGGTGAGGGGCATTCTCCGGATCGCGAGCTCGTACGTGGCTCGGATCGGGGGTGGCAGCTGGAGGAATTCGGGCAGCGCCCTTCGGTGCCGAAGGATGCGATACCGCACGCTATAGACCCCGGGCTCGACGTACGCGGGACTCGGCGATCATCTCGTGGACCGGATCGAACTCCTCGGACCGAAACCGTCGATTGAGTTCGGCCCAACTCAAGCGATTCGGATGCGTCGCCAGGAGCAGTGCGATGACGTCATCGTAGGTCTCGTCGCCGGACTTGAGCATACCGAGTAGCTCCCGGGTGCGCTCGCTCACCGCGACAGTGGTGCTCATCGTCTGCTCAAGACGCTATGAACGATACAATGGCTCTGAGAGAAAAGATGACTCGGGCGCGGAGGGATTTGAACCCTCGATCGCCGGGTTAGGAACCCGGTGCTCTATCCAAGCTGAGCCACGCGCCCACCGCGTCTCTGGCCGCCCGGCATATCAGCGCTTCGCGGAGGGGCCGGGCGTCGATTCCAGGAGCCGATCGTACCGGTGGTCCACGAGGGCCCGGAACCCCT
>JASHVP010000100.1 GCA_030044475.1 Thermoplasmata archaeon
GTCGTCGCACTCGACCCGACGCCCGAGGCGGCCCGGACGGCGACGGCGATCGATCGGTTCCTCGACCGGGCCGGGGCGGTCCTCGCCGGCCACCGGGTCAACGCCCGTCGCGCGTTGGCGGGGCGCCCGGTGGCGAACGACCTGCTCGTCCGCAACGCCGGGTCCTTGCCTCCCTCCCCGCCCTCCCCGTTCGTCGAGAAGTACGGGGTCGCCGGGGCCGCGCTCACCGAGATGCCGGTCGAGCGAGGGATCGCCAGGGTCCTCGGTCTCGCGGACCGGTACCTGGGTCCGATGGGTCCGGACCGGGACGCCGGGTACCGGGAACGCGCGCGGGTCACCCGCGAGCTGCTCCGCGAGTATCCCTTCGTCTACGTGCACCTCAAGGGTCCGGACGAACCCGGCCACGACGGGGATGCCCGACTCAAGCGGGAGGTCATCGAAGCGATCGACCGATCGTTCTTCGGACCGTTCGCGGACGGGCTGGACCTGGCCGAGGTGCGCGTGGCCGTGACCGCGGATCACGCGACGCCGTCGATCCTCCGGGGGCACGCGGACGACCCGGTACCGCTCCTGCTCGTCGGGGCGGGCGTGCCCCCGGCGGACCCGGCCGCGCCGAAGTTCTCGGAGAGGGCGGCGGCCGCGGGCCCGATCGGCCACCGCACCGGGTCCGACGTCCTGCCCCTCCTGTTCCGTCCTCCGGCGGCCTCGGCATGAATTCCCGGGCGCTCGTCGTTCCTCGCACGGAGGGAGAAACGACCCGCCGGCGGTTGCGCGAGGTCGGTCTGCTGCGGACCGACCTCCGGGTCCGCAACGAGGGGGAGCGCCTCGCCTTTCCGCTGACCGAGGTCGGAACGGTCCCGGCCGCGTGGGGCGAGGTCTCGGAGCGCGAATTCCGCCCGGTCGCGGCCGCGGGGCCGCGCGAGTACCGGCAGCTCCTCGACTGGCCCGACGCGCAGCGCTCGGCGCTCCCCCGCTCGTTCGACGTCGTCGGCGACGTCGTCCTCATCCGGCTCCCCGCCGAGCTCGAGCCGCGACGCCGGGACGTCGGGGCGGCGCTGCTCCGATTCGTCCCCGGCGCGCGGGTGGTGGGGCTCGATCGCGGAGTCAAGGGGACGGAGCGCCGCCGGGACCTCGAGCGGATCGCGGGGGACGGAGGATGGACGACCCGGCACCGCGAGAACGGGATCGAGCTCGACGTCGACCTCGAACGCGCGTACTTCTCCCCCCGGCTCGCGCACGAGCACGAGCGCGTCGCCGCCGAGGTCCTTAGAGGAGAGACCGTGGCCGACCTCTGCTGCGGGGTCGGCCCGTTTGCCCTCGCGATTGCCCGCGACGGTCGCGCGAGTCGGGTGACCGCGATCGACGCGAATCCCGCCGCGATCGAGCTGCTCCGTCGCACGTTGTCGCGCGTGCGGTTCGCCGCGCGCGTGGAGGCCCGCGCCGTCGCGCTCGAAGAGTTCCTGCCCGCGGCGCCCCCGTGCGACCGCGCGATTTTGAATCTCCCTCTCGAAGGGATTAAGTATCTACCCTCGGTCGCAGCGACCGTCCGACCCTCGGGGCGCGTCCATTACTACGAACTGGTCCCGCGGTCGGCACGGGAACGTCGAGGGAGCGAGATCGTGAGGTCGCTCGGTCGCGCCGGGTCGTGGGAGCTCGTGGAGCACCACGTGGTGCACCCCTACTCGCCTCGCTCGGACCTCGTCGCGTTCACGCTCGGTCGGGGACCGGAGTGACCCGGCCGTGCCGCTCGTCGTCGACCTCAAGGACACGTCGGCCTCCGACCTTCCCCTCGTCGGGGGCAAGGCCGGAAAGCTCGGGGAGTTGATCCGACAGGGGCTGCCCGTCCCGCCGGGGTTCGTCGTGACCACGGAGGCGTACCAGGCCTTCGTCGAGGCGACCGACCTCCGCACCGAGATCCCGGCCGCGCTCGCCTCGATCGACCCGGCCCGCCCCGAGACGTCGGAGGCCGCCTCCCAGCGGATCCGCAGCGCGTTCGAGCAGGCTCCGTTCCCGTCCGGATTGCGCGACACGCTGGCGCGGGCGTACGAGCGCTTCGCGAAGGAGCACCGGGTGCGCTTCTCGGCGGTCCGGTCGAGCGCGACGGCGGAGGACCTCGAGGGGGCCTCGTTCGCGGGACTCCAGGACACCTACCTCAACGTCGCGGGGGAGGAGGCGATCCTGGCCGCGATCCGCAAGTGCTGGGGCTCGCTGTTCACCCCCCGGGTGCTCGTGTACCGTCAGCGAAAGGGATTCGACCACGCCGCCGTCCGTCTCGCGGTCCTGGTCCAGAAGATGGTCGACGCGACCGTCTCGGGGATCCTGTTCACGCGCGACCCGAACACCGGCGAGAACCACATGATCGTGGAGGCCGGCTGGGGGCTCGGAGAGGCCGTCGTCGGGGGCGAGGTCACGCCGGACCACTACGTCGTGGACGGAGCGACGCAGAAGGTCGTCCACAAACAAATATCCGAGCAGCGGGTACGCCTCGTCCGCGCCGAGGAAGGAGGGAACCGACGTGAGGACGTCCCGGCGGACCAGCGGAATGCCCAGAAGCTCTCCGACCATCGGCTGCAGCGTCTCGTCTCGCTCGCCCGGCTCATCGAGTCCCACTACCGCCGCCCGATGGACGTCGAGTGGTGCGGGGACGCGGACGCGCTCTACATCGTCCAGGCCCGCCCCGTGACGACGATCCCGACCTCCACGGCTCCCGGTCCCGCCCCCAGCGGCGGCACCAACGGGACCGCTCCGCTCCTCCGCGGCTTCGGCGCGAGCCCGGGCGTCGCGGGCGGGGTCGCCCGGCTCCTCCGCGGGGCCGCCGAGATGGAGAAGCTGAGGCCGAGCGAGGTGCTCGTAACGACGATGACGACGCCGGACATGGTCCCGGCGATGTCCCGGGCGAGCGCGATCGTCACGGACGAGGGCGGGATGACCTGCCATGCGGCGATCGTCTCGCGGGAGCTCGGCGTTCCGTGTGTCGTCGGGACCCGGGAGGCGACCCGTCTGATCGCCGACGGGAGCGAGGTGACCGTCGACGGGAAGACCGGCTCGGTCTACCAGGGCCTCACGGCCGCGTCCCAGCCGGCCGCGTCCGCGCCCGTCGCCGCGGCCCCGGCCGGGATCCCCTCGTCCGGGGGACACGAAGGGGTGCCGGTCACCGCGACCAAGATCCTCGTGAACGTCGGCGTGCCCGAGAAGGCCGAGGAGTACGCCCGCCTCCCCGTGTCGGGGGTCGGGTTGCTGCGGATCGAGTTCATCTT
>JASHVP010000101.1 GCA_030044475.1 Thermoplasmata archaeon
CCGAGGTCGGGCCGCTCGCGATGATCAGCCGCGCGTCGCTGTTCGTGCTCTCGGGAAAGCCGGTCTTCGCCCTGCCGGGGAGCGAGCGGGCCGTCCGAACGGCGATCGAGAAGCTGATCCTGCCCGCGACGATCCACCTGGTCGAGGAGCTGGAGCGCTGACGGCCCCGGTGCCTACCGGAGCCGTCCCATCCCGACCGCCCCGAGCGGCGGCGGACCGGGGTCAAGGACCTGCGGCGGCAGCCCCTGGGCCCGACAGAAGTCGGTCCAGGCCGCGTTGGCGTCGACCCGGTGGGCGAGCAAGATCCCGCGCCCCGTGAGCGCCTCCCAGGCGGCGCGGAGCTCGAACCGGGCGCGGTTCGCGTCCGGTCCGTTGTCGTAGAAGAACAGGTCGATCGAGTGGTCCTCGCCGAGGATCTCGCGGAGCCGCTCCTCGCTGTTCCCGAGCGCCAGGGTCCAACGGGACCGGAGCGACGGGGGAACGAACTGACCGACGGAGACGTTCTGGACGCCCGGGACCCGGCCCGCGACGGGACCGGGCCCGAGCGAGGTGAGCTCGCCCGTCCCGTTCGCGTCGAGCGCCGCGAGGATCCACGCCGTGGAGTACCCCGGACGGACGCCGGTCTCGACGACCCGCGCGGGCCGGGCGGCCCGGACGAGGAGGTACAGCAATCCCCCCTGGGGCAATTCGCGAGTGAACGCCGCGGTCGCCCCGCGTTGGAGGAGCAGGTCGGGGAGTTCCCCCTCGCGCAATTCCCGGGCGAAGCGACGGAGCTCGGCGACGGTCCCCCCGGTGAGCGCGGCGATCCGGTCGATCGCCACCTGGCGGAGCAGCAGCATCCGGTGGCGGACGTCCTTGCGGGCGGCCGGGGACAGAACCGCCGCCCGGACGAGGGTCCGGTCGAGGAACGGAGGGCCCTCGCGGACCGGGGTTGCCATCGGCGTCCAGCTCCCCACAGAGCGGCCGCGCACGACGCGGTCGGCCACGTCTAGACAAGGGGAGCACGCTACAAAGACTCTGCGACGGCGCCTTCGATTGCGTCCGCGGAAATCCGGTTGCGAGGGACGCGCGCGAGCCGGCTGGGTCGCGGGAGCGCCCGTCGGTGGCCCGCTCTTCCCCGAGAGATTTAATAGCCGGTCGCCCTCGAACGGACCGAGGAACGTCCATGGTCGTTCAAGAGGTCGGAGGCACCTCCTTCGACAAATTCGCCGGCGAGAACTCCGCGGTCGTCATCGACGTCTGGGCGCCGTGGTGCGGCCCGTGCCGGATGGTCTCTCCGATCGTCGATCGATTGAGCGAGAAGTACACGGGGAAGGTCTCCTTCGGGAAGATGAACTCGGACGACAACAGCGAGAAGGCGGGCGCGCTCGGGATCATGAGCATCCCGACACTCCTGTTCTACAAACAGGGGAAGCTCGTGGACCGGATCGTCGGGGCGTATCCCGAGGACGTCATCGACGAGCACGTGCGTCGCCTGCTCTGACTCCGCGGCCCGGGGGACGGGCGACCGGACCCGGTCCGGTCCAGCCTCCGGCCGGGGATCGCTCGGCCCCCGCCGGCCCGGGAGTGGAGATGACCGGCGCCGCGAACCCTTCGGAGAGCGACCCGCAGCTCGCGCGGTACTCCTTCCAGCGGAAGCTGGACGAGATCGCGGCCTGCCGCGGACGCGCGACGGAGCTGATCAGCCTCTACGTGCCGCCGGGCAAACAGATCTCCGACGTGATGTCGTACCTGCGGAACGAGTACGCCCAGAGCTCGAACATCAAGAGCCGGACGACCCGCAAGAACGTCATGTGGGCGATCGAGTCGCTCATGGGGCGGGTCCGCGGGTTCAAGGAGCCTCCAGCGCACGGGGCGGCGTTCTTCGTCGGGTCGAAGGCCGTCGGGGCCGACAAGTCCGAGCCGGTGACGTTCATCGTCGAACCGCCCGAGCCCTTGAACACCTACCTCTACCGCTGCGACTCGACGTTCTTCCTCGACCCGCTGCTGGCGATGGTCCACGCCCCCGAGATGTGGGGCCTCCTCGTGATGGACCGGGCCGAAGTGACGATCGGCTTCCTGCGGGGCAAGCGGATCGAGACGGTGAAGAACCGCCAGTCCCTGGTGCCGAGCAAGCACGGGCGGGGCGGCCAGTCGGCCCACCGGTTCGAGCGGATGATCGAGCACGCCGCCCACGAGTTCTTCGTGAAGATCGGGGAGATGGCGAACGAGGTGTTCCTGCCGCACAAGGACGAGCTCAAGGGGATCCTCCTCGGCGGGCCGGGCGCGACGAAGGAGTACTTCTACAAGGAGGCGTACCTGCACTACGAGCTCCAGCAGAAGGTCGTGCAGCCGCTTTTCGACGTCGGCTATACCGACGAGTACGGCCTCAAGGAGCTCGTCGAGACGGCCTCGAAGACGCTGCACGGCCTCGCGGTCACGGAAGAGAAGCGACTGGTCCAGCGGTTCCTCTCCGAGGTGCGCAAGGCGGAGGCCGGGCTCGCGGCGTACGGGGAGCGGGACGTCCAGCACGCGCTCGAGCTCGGCGCGGTCGACACCCTCCTGATCTCCGAGGGGCTCCGCCGCCAGCGGGTCACCTTCCACTGCTCGTCGTGCGGGACGGACACCGTCCGCACCCTCCCCGACGAGGAAGTCGATCGGTTCCTCGACGGCCCGTGCCCGAAGTGCGGGCAGCGGACGCTGACCGAGGCGTCCTCGGAGGACTACGTCGAAGGGCTGTTCCGGCGCGCCGGCGACTCGTCGGCGACGGCCCGTCTCATCTCGGCAGAGAGCGAGGAAGGGGAGATGCTCGCCAAGGCGTTCGGAGGGATCGCGGCGATCCTGCGGTACCCGCTTCCGCTGCCGTCCACCGCCCGCGCTCGGACGTAGGACTAAATAGGCCGGGTCGTCGAGGACCGGTTCGGGAGGAAGGACGACGTCCGGGACGACCGCACCGACGTCGTCCGCCCTCTCCCCGGCCGAGCGGACGCTCCTGAGCTGGCTGGGGCTCGGACGGTCCCTCGCGCTGATCCTCGCGGCCCTCGCGGGCGTCATCTTCCTCGTCAGCCTGGTGTTCCTCATCCGCGCCGCGATCTTCGGGTACGTGGGCGGCGCGGTCGGAGCGGTCTACTGGCTACTGACCGCGCTCGTCAACTTCCTGCTCTGGAAGGAGTACCCGAAGTTCGAGGCGCTGGCGTCGCAGCGGCAGTTCGCCGAGCTGCGGGAGCGCCTGCTCCTTTGGATCGTCCTGGGGATCCTGTTCTTCCTCATCGAGGGGATCGTGCTGTTGCTCGTCTATCTCAAGCTCGACGAGATCCAGGCGGCCGCCGCCGGCGGACCCGCTCCGCCGCCTCCCGCGGTCGTGGCGCCGGCCCCGCTGCCGCCTCCGGTGCCCCCTCCGCCGCCCCCTCCCACCGGGACGAACTGTCCGACGTGCGGGCAACCGGCGGCGCTGATCGCCGAATACAACCGGTACTACTGCTACCGGTGCAGCGCCTACGTCTGAACGGCCGGACCGCGGTTCGGCCCGGTCCTCGGACGCGTCACCAGAGATGGCTCAGGGGGTCGTCGTCCGCCGGAGGGGTCGCCGGCGGGCTCGTCCCGTCCGGTCCCGCGCTCCGGCCCGGAGCGCCCCCGGGCGGATAGAGGCTCGCGTTGGGGTAGCGAGGCGCCGGCATCCGACGCCGCTCGGCCACGAGCACCAGCGCGATGGCGATCACCGCCGCGACCGCCCCGGCCCCGATCAGGAGGGCGAGCAGCGGGTGGCCCAGCGGGCCGCCCGTGGACGGGCACCCGAGGCCGTTCTCGAGGCAGTTCTGCGTGGTCCCGTACGAGCTCGTCGGCTCGGGCTCGCCCTGGAGCTGGATCGCCGGCGACTCGTCCGAGCCGGTCGCGGCGGGGGCGAGGCTCCCGCCGGAGCTCGAGCTCGCGAGCGCCGTCGCCGGATTCGTCGACGCGGCGTTGAAGACCCACTCCGAACCGCCGATGCCGAGGTGGGTCCGCATCGAGGGCCGGACGTCGAGATGGCTCAGCACCGCGGTCGTCGCTCCGGTCTCGTTGCCGGAGTACGGCTGCGCGGTGGTGGCGAACAGGTCGCTCCCTTCGGGGACCAGCAGGAACCCCTCCCGGACCGCGAACGGACCGACCACGGTAAGGTTGATCGCGGCGAACGAGGTCCCTCCGAGGGTGACATTGCTCCCCGGAGTGTAGCCCCCGAACACGCTCACCGTGCCCGTCGCCGGCACCGCGAGCGAACCGCTCAGAGAGACCGAGCTCAGGCCGCTGCGCTCGTAGAAGAGGGACCACGCCGAGCTGCCCTCCCCGGCGAACGCGGCCGTGGAGCTCCACGTGGTCCCGGCGATCAGATCGGTCGGGAACAGCCCGAGGGGAGTGAGGAACTGGACCTGGTCCGAGCCGCTGACGTTGACGTCGAGGGTGCGGCTGCGCTCCACGACGCCGCTCTCCACGAACTGGGTCGAGAGCCGGAGGTCGCCGGTGATCTGCGCCGACGAGTTGACCAGCGCGAACGCCGGGACCGAGGGTGTCCCCTCCTGAACGGTCCCGTTCGTCGTGAAGTTGGCGAACGCCGACGTCGTCTCCCACGCCCGATACGTCACCGATCCCGTCACCGTCGGAGCGTGGCACGTCGGGTAGCAGTAGAGGACGCTCAGCGAGGAGCCCATGAACCGGGTGACTTCGATCGACACGACGGGCCCGACGCCGGACGACTCGGAGAGGACGACCGCGAACCCGACCGTCCCCGACGCCTGGTACGGAACGCCCGACGCGTTGACGCCGTGGTAGCTGACGGCCTTGATCGCGCCGTACGACCACGTCGTGGCGTACTGGGCCCCCGCCGGCGAGGCGGGTGCCCCCGCGGTCGTGCCGGCGACGCATAGGGTCAAAAGGGCGAACGTTACTCCAACGGTCGCCGTGGCCCGCCGTGCGATGGTCGAACGATGGAGGCCCGAGCGAAGCATGGCTCTTCGCTCTCGGACGATGCGGACGGAGATTCATAAAGGCGGGTTCCGAGGGACTGCCGCGCGTTTGGACCCCGTGCTAGACCGTCGCAAGGGGGAGGGTCGCGCGTCGTGCGGACCCTGACGGACGCGGAATCGCGAGTGATCGCGGTGCTCCTCGCGGCCCGACCCGACCGCGAGCGGGAGCGCCTGCATCAGGTGGGAGTCCCCCGATCGACGTACCACGCCGTGCGGCGACGATCGTACGACGAAGGGTGGCTCCGCGACCGGTACGTCCCACATCCGGTGCCCCTGGGGCGGCCGTTCGTGACGTTCCTCCTCGCCCGGCCGTACGCGGACCGGTTCGAGGAACTGGTGACCCGCACCGCGGCCGACCCCGGCACCGTCGTGCTGTGGGCCGGGACCCAGCTGGTCCTCGCGGTCGGCTTCCACGGCAAGTCGACGGACGGCCCCCGGCTCGCCCGGAAGCTGGCGGACGACCGCCTCGCGGCACCGCCGATCGCGCTCACGTCCAGCGCCGATGGCCCGTTCGTGCCGGTCTACTTCGATTTCGAGGGTTTGTGGTGTCACTTGGCGGACCTGGAAGGGACCCTCGCCTATCCGCACGGGCTCGGCGGGGGGACGACCGAGGAAGGAGACGCGTCCGAGACGCTGTCGTCCCACCAGGCGTGGGCGGTCGGAGAACTGCTCCGTCGGCCGTTCGTCGCCACCGAGCAGGGGCGCGGTGGTCATCTCGTGGGGCCGTTCGGACTCCCGTTCTCTCAGCGAAAGATGCTCGCCCGAGGGTGGGTCACCCACCGGACGATCCTCGACCCGGCCCGGGTCCCTCCGTACCGCGGGAAGGCGGCCGACCAGGTGGTGTTCGTCACGGGCACCCCTCGGCCCGGCGTGCGGGCCGAGCTCCTCTTCTCGACCTTGAGCCGCGAGTCGCGGGTCTTCCCGTTCCTCTTCGTCGTGGGCACCGACCGATGGCTGTTGGGAGCTCTCGGCGCGGCGACCCCGCCCCCCGCCGACGGCTCGACACGCCGGCCCGTGCTTCCGACCCTGCGAGAGTACCTCGAGGGGATCGAGATCCTGCAGGAGCCGGCCGAGGGGTTCCGGGCCCTCGTGGACCACCGGTACGATCGGCTCCTGGAATCGACGCCCGGCCCCTCCGCGAAGCGCTGATATGCCGGGCGGCCAGAGACGCGGTGGGCGCGTGGCTCAGCTTGGATAGAGCACCGGGTTCCTAACCCGGCGATCGAGGGTTCAAATCCCTCCGCGCCCGCCCTATCGGGCGCCGGCCCTCCCAAACCCGAAGTTGTGCCTTGAGCCGTTCGACCCCGTCGTCGACCCACTGTTCGTCGACCTCGCCCTCCGCCTCGCCGAACGCCCGCGGTCCGCTCTCTCCTCCACCGCCAGG
>JASHVP010000102.1 GCA_030044475.1 Thermoplasmata archaeon
GCCGCGAGCGCCCCCGCGGGGCCCGCCCCGACGACGACGACGTCGAACCGTTCCATCGGCTCACGCCCCGGTCGCGACGAAGTGGCCCGCGGCCGCCTGGATCGCTCCGAGGGCCGGCTGTGGGTAGATGCCGAAGAGCAGGATCACCGCGACCGCGATCCCGATCGCCGTCGCGCGCGCGTAGCCCAGCCCGCCGACGGGGAGGGCGGGGGGGCCGGCGGCGCCCTCGACGGCCCCGGTCGGACCCGGGAGCGGCGCCGGCGCGTCGAAGAAGACGACCTTGAGGACGCGGGCGTAGTAGAAGACCGACAGCGCGCTGTTGAGCAGGCCGGCGACCGCGAGCCAGACGAAGTATCCCTTCGCGTCGACGGCCGCGCTGAACAGGACGAACTTCGAGACGAAGCCGATCGTGAACGGCACTCCGGCGAGGGAGAGGAGCATGACGCCGAAGGCGACCGCGACGACCGGGCGCTTCGCGCCGACTCCCTTCCAGTCGTCGATGAGCGGGCCGACGCCGGTCGCGGTGACGCCCGCGACGAGCAGGAACGCCCCGCCCTTCATGAAGACGTGCGCGATCACCTGGATCGTCGCGCCCGTGAGCGCCGGCGCCGTGCCGATCGCGATGCCGATCAGCATGTATCCGGCCTGGCTGATCGACGAGTAGGCGAGCATCCGTTTCATCTCCTTCTGGAGGAGCGCGAGGAGGTTGCCGACGGTCATCGTCAGCACCGCGAGCACCGCGAGGACGATCTGCACGATCGGACCCAGGTCGACCGTCGTGGACGTGAACGGGCTGCCGCCGCCCGGCCCGACGAACAGCACCGGCCCCAGGAAGACGAGGAAGAGCGCGAAGATGCCGACCTTCTTCGAGCCCCCGGCCAGGAAGGCGGTCACGTCGGTCGGGGCCCCGTCGTACGCGTCGACGGCCCAGGCGTGGAACGGCACGAGCGTCGCCTTGAACGCGAGGCCCGCCACGAGGAAGCCGTACCCGAGCAGGACGAGGACCGGGAAGCCGGTCGCGCCGGCGACCGCGCGGATCGCGTACAGGTTGGTCGTCCCGTACGCCCCGAAGAGGAGCGACGCCCCGAAGAACGAGAGGGCGGTCGACAAGGCGCCGATGATGTAGAACTTCATCGCGGCCTCGAGCGACCGCGCGTCCCGCCGGGTGTAGCCGACGAGCAGGTACGTCGAGATGCTCGTCACCTCGATCGCGAGGAGGAGGAAGATCAGGTCGGCCGCGATCGCGACGAGGAGCATCCCCGTCGTCGCGAGCGCGAGGAGCCCGAAGAACACCGGCGCGCCGCGCTCGTCCGACGGATGGGAGAGGGAGGCGAGGCCGACCAGGAAGGCGGCCGACAGGAACGCGACCTGGAAGACGAACCCGAGCGAGGTGAATGCGTAGAGGGAGGCCGCCCCCACCGCCGCCGTCGGGTCGACGGAACCGGCCGGGATGGTGCGGGCGAAGGCGAACGGCGCGAACCCCAGGTCGGCGACGACGAAGAACAGCGCGAGCCCGCTCGCCGCGACCTGGATCGCTCCGACCAGCTCCGTCCGCCGCTTCCCGAGGACGTCGAGCAAGAAGATCAGCAGCGCCGCCCCGACGAGGAGGAGCTCGGGGACGAACGGGCCGGCGAACGTCGACAGCTGCATCGCCCTACGTCCCCGGGAACCCCTTGATCGGCGAGCTGACGATCACGTTCACGAGCAGGCCGGGGAGCACGCCGAACAGGACGGTGAGGGCGACGAGGAGTCCCATCCCGGCCCCCTCGTACCACGGGACGTCGTGCGCCTCCGCCGGGACCCCCCGCGCGGGTCCGAACAGCATCCGCTGCATCATCCACAGGTAGAACGACGCGGTGACGACGAGGATGCCGAGCGGGATCATCACCCAGTAGCCGAGGCCGTTCCAGGTCGCGAGCAGCGCGGTGAATTCGGCGGGGAAGCCGATCAGCGCGGGGAGCCCGAGCGAGGCGAGCGACCCGACCATGATCATCGTCGACAGCGCCGGGGTCGTCGGGGTGATCCCTCCGATCGCCGGGATGTCGCGCGAGCCGAACGTGTGGTGGACGCTCCCGGCCGTCATGAAGAGGAGCCCGCTCACGATCCCGTGGGCGAACATCAGGAGGACGGCGGCGAGCAGCCCGAGCGAGCTCCCGAGCGCGATCGCGAGGAGCACGATGCCCATGTGGTTGATCGACGAGAACGCGACCATCCGCTTCAGGTCCCGCTGGGCGAGGGAGACGACGGAGCCCCAGCCGATCGAGAGGAACGCGACGAAGAACAGGATCGGCCGGACGTGCGCGAGCCCTTCGGGCAGGACCTCGACCGCCCACCGGATCAGTCCGTACCCCCCGAGCTTCAGCAGGAGCCCCGCGAGGAGCACCGAGCCGCCGGTCGGCGCCTCGACGTGGGCGTCGGGCAGCCAGGTGTGGAACGGGACGATCGGGAACTTCACCCCGAAGCCGAAGAACAGCGAGAGGAACAGGAACGCCTGGACGACCGGGGAGAGCGTCGGGGCGGCCGCGTACACCGCCGAGAAGTCGAACGACGCGGCGCCCGAGTAGAACGCCAGGGCGAGCAGCCCGACGAGCATGACGATCGACGCGACGTGCGTGTAGACGAAGAACTTCAGCGCCGCGTAGCGTCGCCGCGGCCCGCCCCAGTACCCGATGAGGAAGAACATCGGGACGAGGACGGCCTCCCAGAAGAGGAAGAACAGCAGGATGTCGAGCGCGACGAACACGCCGAAGCAACCGAGGCAGGTGAGGAGCACGAGGCCGAAGTACGCCGCCGGCCGGCGCTCCTCCCCCCACGAGTAGACGACGGTGGCGACCTGGAGGATCGCGGTCAGGAGGATGAAGATGAGCGAGATCCCGTCGACCCCGACCGTGTAGTTCACCTGGAGCCACCCGAGGTGGATCCACGGGACCGACTGCCCGTCGGCGAACCCCGGCACCCCGTTGACGTACCCCGGCCAGCCGGGGTACTGGGCGAACAGCGTGCCGACCTCGGCGAGGAAGACCGCCGAGACCCCGAGCGCGACCCACCGGGCCCGCGCGCCCGCGAGGAACGTCGCGACGGTCCCGACGAGCAGGGTCACTAGGACCAGCGAGAGGATCGGCAGCATCCTACGACCCCCCGAGCCGCGCGACGATCCAGGGCGCGACCAGCAGCAGCAGGACGAACACCAGGAGGAGGCCCGCGACGACGTACGCCGCGTAGTCCGAGACGATGCCGGACTGGATCCGGCGCAGGCGGTCGCTGATCGCGGCGAACGCCCGCTCGAAGCCGTGGACGGTGCCGTCGATCACGTACTGGTCGACGAAGTCGGCCGCCCGGGCGACGGTGTAGACGGCCCGCAGGCCGACCCAGTCGTACGCCTCCTTGAAGTGGTACCGGGCGAGCAGGAGGCGGCAGACCGGCTGCGCGGGGCTCGACTCCGGGAGGACGAAGACCCGGCCGTTCCCCCAGAGGAACCAGGCGAGCCCGATCCCGGCGGCGGCGAGTCCGACGCTCGCTCCCGAGAGGAGGAGCTCGGTCGTTCCGTAGTGGGGGGGGATCCCCGCGACGCCGGCGCCGTTCAGGAGGAGGCCCGGAAAGCCGGGGAGGAAGACGAACAGCCCCGCGACGACCGCGAACCCCGAGAGGACGACGAGCGGGACTTGCATCACCCACGGGCCCTCGTGGGCCTCGGGGAGCGTCGGGTCGCGCGTCGTCGGGCCGGAGAAGGCGAGGAACCAGGCCCGGAAGATGTAGTAGGCGGTTAGGAAGACGCCCGCGAAGGCGAGGAGGAAGAACGGCCAGTACGCCGGGTGGCTCCCGAGCTGGGAAAAGACGGCCGCGAGGATGTCGTCCTTCGACCAGAAGCCGGCGAACGGCGGGATTCCGGCGAGGGCGAGCCCGCCGATCGCGAACGCCGCGGCCGTGAGCCGCATCCGCTTCTTCAAGCCGCCCATCTGGAACAGGTTCTGCGTCCCGACCGCGTGGATGACCGAGCCCGCGGCGAGGAACAGGAGCGCCTTGAAGAACGCGTGGGTGAACAGGTGGTACAGGCCGACCATCGCGAAGCCGGCGCCGATGGCGAGCACCATGTAGCCGAGCTGGCTGATCGTCGAGTAGGCGATCACCCGCTTGATGTCCGGATGGACCACCGCCATCGTGGCGGCGAAGAACGCGGTGAACCCGCCGATCGCGACGATGACGAGGCTGTCGGTCGCCGTGAACCCGAGGAACAGGCTCGTGACCGCGAGGAGGTAGACGCCCGCGGCGACCATCGTCGCCGCATGGATGAGCGCGGAGACCGTGGTCGGGCCCTCCATCGCGTCGGGCAGCCAGACGTGGAGCGGGAACTGGGCGCTCTTGCCCGCGGCCCCGCCGAGGATGAGGATCCCCGCGATCGTGAGCGTCGTGCCGTTCCCGGTGCCGACGGGGACGAACGGCTGCGCGCCATGGACGAAGACGAAGCCGTTCGCGGCCCAGCCGCCCGCCGGACCCGCCTGGGCGTACGTCGAGAAGTAGAGGAAGATGCCGAGCAGGAACATGACGTCCCCGACGCGCGTGACGAGGAACGCCTCCTTCGCGGCGCTGGCCGCGCTCGGCTTCTCGTAGTAGAACCCGATGAGGAAGTACGAGCAGACGCCGACGAGCTCCCAGAAGACGAAGAACTCGAGCAGGTTGTTCGCGAGGACGAGCCCGGTCATCGCGGCGAGGAACAGCGACAGCTCCGCGTAGTACCGGGGGAGCCCCCGGTCGTGGTGCATGTAGCCGATCGAGTACAGCATCACGAGGAAGCCGACGACGGTGACCACGAGCAGCAGGAGCGCCGAGATCGGGTCGACCAGCGTCCCGACGACGAGCTCGAAGCCGTTCGGGAACGTGCCCGGGGCCGGCGGGAGGTGGAGCCAGGTGTACTGGACGTTCGTGTACGAGCTCGGCGACAGCATCTCGCCGACGGAGATCAGCACCCCGACGACCATCGCGGCCCCGGAGAAGGCGACCGCGACCCACCCGCCCCATTCGAGGCGCTTCAGCCGGCCGCCGGCGAGACCGACGATCGCGAACGAGGCGACCATCAGGAGCGGGACGAGGAACGCGTACCCGAACAGGCCGTTGAGCGCACCCATCGACCCGTCCTACTCGCGGAGCTCCGAGGTCTCGGCGACGTTGATCGTGCCCCGGACGCGGTGGAGGGCCAGCACGATCGCGAGCCCGACCGCGACCTCGGTCGCGGCGAAGCCGACCAGAACGACCGCGATCGACTGGCCGCGGAGGGCCGGGGCGCCGCCGAGGAACCCGGCGAAGTAGACGAAGTTCAAGATCGCGGCGTTCATCGCGATCTCGACCGAGATGAGGATCAGGATCAGGTTCCGTCGGGTGAGCACGCCGAACAGGCCGATGGCGAGGAGGCCGGCCGACAACGCGACGAACCCGACGATCGGCAGGGAGGTCACTCGCGCCCCTCCCGGACGAGGTAGATCGCGCCGGAGACGGCGACGAGCATGACGAGGCCGAGCAGGAGCAGCCACGGCCCGAACGTGCCGAACAGCGCCTCCGACAGGTACTGGGGCGCGATCGACGCGACCGGCGTCGGGGCCTGCGGGAGCTCGCCGACCGACGCGACCAGGAAGATGAACGTCACCACGGCGAGGGCGAGCGGGACCGCGCCGATGCCGGTCGCCGCGTCCCGCGAAAAGATCCGCTTCCGCGTCACCATGATCCCGAACAGGAGGAGCACGGTGACGGCCCCGGCGTAGACGCCGAGCTGCAGGACGCCGAGGAACGGCGCGTCGAGCAGGAAGTAGATCGCCGACAGGTCGACGAAGAACAGCGCGATCCACAGGATCGTGTGGACCAGCTCCCGGACCAGCAGCGCGGCCGCCGCCGTGCCGAGGGCGACCGCCGCGAGGGCGAGGAACGCCAGTTCCTCGAGGCTCACTTGCGCGTCCCCCAGAAGAGGCACTCCTTAGGGCAGACGCTGATGCACGTGCCGCAGCGGACGCAGTCGGAGTCGTTGATCACCGGCTCCTTCCAGATCCGCTTCGGGAACTTCTCGCCCGGCTTCGCTTCGGGCTTCGGGATGTCGAGCATCGTGATGCACTCGGTGGGGCAGTCGCGCGAGCAGGCGTTGCATCCGATGCACAGCGGGGGGTCGAGCAGGATCGAGTCCTCGTTGGCGGGCCGGGCGAGCCGGATCGGGCTCATCGGGAGCCGGGTCCGGAATACCTCGTTCAGGCGCTGCGGCGAGTAGACCATGTCGGCGCGCTTCGTGACCGAGAGCTCGTAGCGCGTCGTCATCGTGAGGCACCCCTCGGGGCAGGCGTCCGAGCAGAAGCCGCAGTAGCTGCACTTGCCGTAGTCGATCTGCGGGCACTTCTTCGGGTGCTTCGGGTCGCCCCCCGGGACCGTGACCATGTCGATGCAGAGGTCGGGGCACGAGAACGCGCAGAGGTTGCAGCTGATGCACGTCTCGATGTTGAGGGCGTGGACCCCGCGGTAGTTGTCCCACACCTCCCCGAGCCCGATCGGCTTGCCGGGGGCCACGGCGACCTGGCCCCGGAACTTCGGGTCCTCGAGCCGCTCGAACGGGTAGACGATCGTCGACGGCCGCACGAGGCTGCGGGCGAACTGGCGCGCCGCCGTCGCCATCGGCCGGGCCACGAAGAGGATCGGGTTCTCGTTCGCCTTCGGCTTCGCCTCGACCTCGCTCATCCGCCGACCTCCTCCTTAGCTCCCCGGCGACGGCACGCAACCGAGGAACGGAAGGCACTTCACCGTGACGAGCAGCGCGGCGAGGAAGATCGAGAGCAGGCTGAGCGGGATCATCCGGTTCCAGCCGATCCGCAGGAGCTGGTCGGTGCGCACGCGCGGGAGCGCGGCGCGGACCCAGACGAACAGCCCGAAGACGAGGTAGGTCTTCAGCATGAACCAGAAGATCCCCGCGAGGGGGAACGACGTCGCGGCGGCGGGGACCCAGGTCGGCAGCGTCCAGCCGCCGAGGAACAGCAGCACGACGAGGATGCTCCCGACCAGCGCGCGGAGGTAGTCGGCGAGCATGAAGAAGGCGAACAGCATGCCGCCGTACTCGGTGTTCCAGCCCTCGACCAGCTCCGCCTCGGCCTCGGGCAGGTCGAACGGGATCCGCTCCATCTCCGCGAGCATCCCGGCGACGAACACGATCAGCGCGACGACGAGCGGCCCCCAGAACCAGTAGTTCTGCTGCTCGTAGACGATCGTCGTGAGGTCGAAGCTCCCGGCGACGATGACGACCGCGACGACCGCCAGGAGGATCGGCACCTCATAGGCGATCATCTGGGCCGCGGAGCGCATCCCGCCCATCAGCGAGTACTTGTTGTTGCTCGACCACGCGCTGATGAAGATGAAGAGCGGGGCGAACGAGAAGATCGCGAGCGCGAGGAGGAGCGTGAGGGGGAGCGCGCCCGAGTTCCACCCCGAGGAGATCGGCAGGATGCCGAAGAGGATCAGCGAGGTCACCATGTACGCGGCGGGCCCGGTGTAGAAGCCGAGGGAGTCCGCTTCCCGCGGCTGGAAGGTGTTCTTGCGGAACAACTTCAGGCCGTCCGCGAAGTTCTGCAACAGCCCGGCGTAGCCGACGTGCATCGCGCCCCGTCGATCCATGAACCGGCCGAGCAGCTTGCGCTCCCACCAGATCAGCAGGATCGTGTTCAGCATGCTGGCCGCGAGCAGGATCGCCGCGAACACCAGGACCGAGAGTCCCGTGATCAGGTCGGGCGACTTCAGCCACGCCCCGACCGGATTCGGGATCGCGTTGCCGAGGGCCGTCAGCAGCGACGAGACGAGGTCGTTCGAGACCGTGTAGAGGGTGAGCGGCGCCATCGACGCGTCGTCGACCTACCGGTCGACCTCCCCGACGCAGACGTCGACGCTGCCCATGATCGGCGGGATGTCGGCAACGTGGTAGCCGACCAGGTACTGGCGCGCCGCGCTGATGTTCGCGAAGACGGGCGAACGGAACTTGACGCGATACGGGTGCTCGCCGCCCTCGTTCACGACGTACGCCTGGGCCTCCCCGTGCGGCTCCTCGACCGAGGAGAAGCCGACGCCCTTCGGGAAGTTCCGCTTCAGCAGGTACCCCTCGGCGCCGACCGGCGCGTACGGGGCGCCGAGCCATCGCGGCAGCTGCTCGGCCATCACGGGGCCCGGGTGGCGGTCGAGCCAGTCGACCACCTGACGCAGGATCCGTACCGACTGCCGCAACTCCTCCATGCGGACGAGGTAGCGCGCCGTGACGTCGGCGCCGTCCGCGACCGCGACGTCGAAGTCGAGCTGCGGGTAGACCGCGTACGGCCGGTCCCGGCGCAGGTCCCGCTTCATGCCCGCGGCCCGGAGCATCGGGCCCGTGACCCCATGGGCGACGCAGTCGGCGGCCTTCAGGGTCCCCAGGTCGTCGCACCGCTTCCGGAAGATCGTGGACCCGAGACAGAGCTGATCGTACTCCTCGTAGCGCTGGGTCAGCCAGTCGAGGACCTGCCGGGCCCGGTCGGTGAATCCGGGCGGGAGGTCGCTCCGGACCCCACCGACCCGCATGTACTCGTACGTCATCCGGGCCCCCGTGTAGCTCTGGAACAGGTCGAGGACGAGGTCCCGGTCGCGCATCCCGTAGAGGAACGGGCTCATCAGCCCCAGGTCCTGGACGAACGCCGCATACCACATGATGTGCGAGCCGATCCGCTGGAACTCGTCGCACAGGACGCGGAGGTACTCGGCCCGCTCGGGCGGCTGGATATGGAGCGCTCCCTCCGAGGCGAGGATGTAGAGGTGCTCCCACGCGAACCCCGCGACGTAGCAGCACCGGTCCATCAGGGTGACGACCTCGTTGTAGTGCCGGTCCTCGCTGATCTTCTCGATCCCCCGGTGCAGGTACCCCATCTCGGGGTCGACGTCGAGGATCATCTCGCCGTCGATCTTGACGCGGAGATTCCAGAGGCCGTGCGTCATGGGGTGCTGGGGCCCCATGTTGATCCACATCTCAGACATGGCGGGTCTTGACCTCCAGTTCCTCGGGCTCGTGCAGCTTGAACGACCGGAGGAGCGGATGGAAGGCGTACCCGTCCGGGGTCAGGAGGTGGCGCAGGTCCGGGTGGTGGTCGAACAGGACGTCGACCATCTCCCACGCCTCCCGCTCGTGCCAGTTCGCGCTCGGCCAGACCCCCGACGCCGTCTCGATCCGCGCGTCGTCGGCGGGCACGTCGGCGGAGAGCAGCACGTACTCGGTCCGCTCGTCGCTCCAGAGGACGTAGAAGACCTCCCGATGGTCGACCCAGTCGATCGCCCCGACCATCGACAGGTGGCGGTAGGCGAGGTCGTCCCGCATCGTGCGGAACAGGTCGAGGGCCCCGTCCCGCCGGAACCGGACCCGCCCGGCGGTCCGCGCGAACGGCTCGACGGTGAGGAGTCGGTCGCCGAGCTTCGGCCGGAGCGCCGCCTCGAGGTCGGCCGGTTGCACGTCCCCCCTCCCGGTGCCGTCGGCCGCCCGCCGGCTACTCCTTGCGCTCCCGGATGAGGTCTTCCAGTCGGAGGATCCCGTCGAGCATCGCCTCGGGCCGGGGGGGGCAGCCGGCGATGTACACGTCGACCGGCACCAGCTTGTCGACGCCCGGGACGACCGAGTACGCCGTGCGGAACGGTCCGCCCCCGGTCGCGCAGTTCCCCATCGCGATCACCCACTTCGGCTCGGGCATCTGCTCGTACAGCGTGATCAGCTTGTGCGCGACCTTCCAGGTCACCGTTCCGTTCACGATCATCAGGTCGCACTGCCGAGGCGACGAGCGGGGGACGACCCCGAACCGCTCCGCGTCCCATCGAGCGCCGAACGCCGCCGCGAACTCGATCGCACAGCAGGCGAGTCCCCAGTGGAGCGGGAAGAGCGAATTGCGTCCCGCCCAGTTGAAGACCGGTCGCACCACCTTCTCCTGGCCGCGCTCCGCGATCATCGCGGAGAGCGCTTCCTTCGCGGCGGGGACGAACTGCTGGGCCCGAAGGGCCTCGATCTCGACGAACGGGACGGCGGGCTCGCTCGCCATCGGCAACGCGGCCCCCGGGGCACTCGGAGCCACCGCGGGACGGGCGGGAGCGGCCGGCCCGCTCACACCACCCACCTCTTCTCGCCGCTGAGCGCGTAGTAGATCCCGGTGATCGCGAGCGCGGTGAAGCCGACCGCGATGAACACGGGGTACCACGCAGAGTTCGCGCCGCGGAACGTCAGGGCCCACAACGCCAGGAGGAAGCCCAGGATGTCGACCGCGACGAACACGATGGCAAAGGTGTAGTGTTGGGTGGGGAAATCGATCTGCGCCTCACCTTCCGGCTCCTCCCCGCACTCGTAGGTCGTCCGCTGCAGGTACGACTGGCGCCGCTTCGCCCCCAGCACGTGGTTCGCGACGATCGATCCGCCGCCGAACAGGGCCGCGATCACGGCGAAGACCAGGAAGGTGGTGACCCCGGCTTCCATCGTCTCTACCTCACGCTCACCAATGACGTACTTCCGACCCCCCGGCGTTATTTAACCTCAACTTGACGAGACGGGCTCGCTCGCCGGCCGGCGGGGCGCCCGGCGTCCGTCCGGACGCTTAAGGGGGTCGGCCGCTCGCCGGGCCCGTGCCCCGCATGGAGTTCGCGCGTCCGATGACCCTGCGCGGGCGCTGGGTCGAGCTCGTCCCGTTGGACCCGTCGCACGCCGCGGCGTTGCGGGACGCCGCGCGCGACCGCGACGGGCTCCGCTACCTGCTGATCGACCCCGGATTCTTCCGCGGCGACCTGGAGGGTACGATCGCCGCGGTCCTCGCGCGGCAGGCCGCGGGGCACGTGGTCGCCTTCGCCACGACCCTCCTTCCGGAGCGGCGACCGATCGGGATGACGGGATTCCTCGACATCGACCCCGCGACCGAATCCGTACAGATCGGGGGTACGTGGCTCGACTCTCGGTATTGGAGAACCCCCGTGAACACCGAGGCGAAATGGCTGATGCTCCGGCGGGCGTTCGACCTCGAGGGGGCCCACCGGGTCTGGTTGCAGACCGACGCGCGCAACGCTCGCTCGCAGGCGGCGATCGAGCGGCTCGGGGCGGTCCGGGAGGCGACCCTGCGGGAAGACCACCTCCTCCCCGACGGCGGGTTCCGCGACTCCGTGCGCTACTCGATCCTCGCGGACGAGTGGCCGGCGATTCGGGACCTCCTGCAGGGGAAGCTCGCCCGGCCCTGGACCCCCGGGGCGGGGTGACCGCGATGCCGGCGATGGAGTTTCGCCCGCCGGTCGCCCTCGAGGGCCGATACGTCCGGCTGGACCCGTTGCAGCGCACCGATGCCGCCCCCCTGTTCGCGGCGGGGAAGGACCCCGAGGTCTGGCGGTTCCTCCGCTTCGCCCCGCCCCGAACGGTCGACGAGATGCAGGGCCTGGTCGACGAATTCCTCGTCGAGCAGGCGCGCGGCGAGCTCCTGCCGCTCACGATCCGGCTGCGCGGAGACGGGACGGTCGTGGGCGTCGTCCGGTTCCTGGAGATCCGCCGGCCGGACCGGGCCGTCGAGATCGGCACCTGGATCGGCTCGGCGTGGTGGCGGACGCCGGTCAACTCGGAGGTGAAGTGGCTGGCCCTGCGGCACGCCTTCGAGACCGAAGGGGCCCACCGGCTCGAGCTCCTGACCGACGTCCGCAATCAGCGGTCGCAGCGGGCGATCGAGCGGCTCGGGGCGGTCCGCGAGGGGATCCTGCGCGACCACCGGCGCCGCGCCGACGGCGGCTGGCGCTCGTCGATCGTCTACAGCGTCGTGGCGTCGGAATGGCCGGCGGTGCGCGAGCGACTCGCCGCGGGCCTCGCGCGGCCGTACGATCGGCCGCTCGCCCGGCCGGGTTAAGCGAACCTCGGCGGCCGCTTCTCGCGGAACGCCCGGATCCCTTCCGGCAGTTCGGGACCGCGGGCCGCTTCGACGGCGCCCCGACGTTCGAGCATCATCTGGCTTTCGAGGCTGCCGTGGAACGCGCTCTGGAGGAGATGCTTGGTCCAGCCGTAGGCGAACGTCGGCCCCTCGGCGAGTTCCGCGGCCCGCGCCGCCGTCCGGCCGCGCAACTCCGCCGCGGGGACGACCTCGTGCACGAGCCCGAGCTCCTTCGCCCGGGCGGCCGAGAGACGGGCCCGGGTGAACAACAGCTCCTGGGCGAGACCGAGCCCGAGGTAGTGGGGGAGGAAGTACGTCAGCCCGCCGTCCGGGACGGCCCCGAGGGACGGGAACGCCGGTACGAGCACCGCCTCCTCGGCGGCGATCCGCCAGTCGGCCGCGAGGGCGAGCGACAGGCCGCCGCCGGCGGCGACGCCGGGGAGGGACGCGAGCACCGGCTTCCTCATCGCGACGATCTCCCGGACCGAGAGCTCCTGCTCGGCGGTCAGTTCGTGGAACAGGCGGGGCAGCTGTCCGTTCGCCCGCCACTCCTCCATCGTCGCGACGTCGCCCCCCGCGCTGAACGCCCGCCCCTCGCCGGTGAGCACGACGGCCCGGACCCCGGGGTCGATCGCCGCCGCCTGGAGCTCCGCTCGGACCGCCCGGAACGTCGGCACGTCGAGCGCGTTCAGGCGGTCCGGGCGCGCGAGGCGGATCTCGACGACCGGACCGTCCCGGGCGACGACGACGGAGTCGCTCATCGCGGCGCGGGACCCCGCCCGCCCCGATAATCCTGTGGGCCCGACCTCTTCAGGAGGAGGTCGGGGGCGGCCGACGGCGCGGGTCCGCCGGCGCGGTCGCGGGGCTCGCGGGCGCGTCGTTCACGGGCGGGGGCAGACCGGCCGCCGGGGCCGGCGG
>JASHVP010000103.1 GCA_030044475.1 Thermoplasmata archaeon
CCGGGAGTGTCCCGGAGAAACTCCCGGACCACCTGGACCCAGAGCGAGTACGGTACGGGTTCCTCGTCCTGGTGGCCGCGCCCGCGCAGCGTTCGGAATCCCCGCTTCTCGGCCTTGCGGATCCCTTCGTCCGCGAGGCGGGTCTTGCCGATGCCGGACTCGCCGGAGAACGCGACAATGCGGCCGAGGCCTTCCCGGCTCTCCTCGATCAGCTGATCGAGCGACCGGAGTTCCGAGACGCGATCGATCCAGGGCGTCACGCGCGCCGCCGGCGGGACCCCCCACGGCAGGTCGACGCTGTAGACGGGGATCGGCGAGTCGATGTTCTTGAGGAAGACGTGGTCCAACTGGGTGCAGGGGAACGGGATCTTGTTCCGCACCTGATCGAAGACCGGGCCGCTGATGCAGACCCCCGACGTTTCCGCCAGCGGCTCGATGCGAGCCGCGATGTTGACGGCGTCGCCGAGCAGGTCGCCGCCTTGGTCGACGACGTCGCCCAGATGCACTCCGATCCTCAGTTCGACCCGATCCGCCGGGGAAGCCTCGTTGTGCTCTCGCAGCCGTTGCTGAACGGCCACCGCACACTCGAGGGCCTGCAACGCGCTCGGAAACTCCACGAGGAACGCGTCTCCGATCGTCTTGACCTCCCGACCGCCGTGCGAACGGAAGAGGGGACGAAGGAGGCCGCGATGGGTCTCCAGGAGCCGCAGGGCGAGCGGTTCGTCCCGTTGGGCGATGGCGGAGTATCCCACCATGTCGGTGAACATGATCGCGGCGAGGCGACGCGTCGAGGCCACGCACCGCGAACGGCGTTCGTGGGATTAAGCCCACTTCCGGGGACATCGGAACACGGTGCGTCGGTCCCCGGGGGAGGGGACGTGGCATCGCTCGTCCGAGGGTCCGGTCACCCCTCGGGAAACCCCCACGCCGTCTCCCCGGGCTCGGCCGTCCCTCCGGTGACGTCTGCATCGTGTACTGGGAGGCGCCGGAACCGTCTCGGCCGATGCGGAAGTTCGTCGGCTCCCGGCATCCGTTCGACGTGTGGCTCCCGGCGCCGCTGCACGAGATCAGCGGAGTCGACCGGAACGATCCTCCCCCGATGGAGTTCCCGACCCAGGTCTTCCGAACCGGCTCCTGAGCCCGTCCCCGAACCCCGTGGGGAAGGCCCGGCCACGATCGGTTCGCCCGACGGGACCGCACGCCCGCCCCCGAACCCGCGTCAACCGGTCAGGCCGACCCGCGACCGGAGGACCTCGAACCGAGGGTCCGCCCAGAGGGACTCGAAGTAGACGTCGCTGAAGGCGGCCGGGAGCATGTAGGGACGCTCCTCGAAGCACTTTTCGAGCCACTCCAGGGCTCGGTCGTTCTCGCCCAACCCGGCGTAGAACACGGCGATCGGGAGCGCCCCCCGATGGTTCGTCTCGTGCCAGGCCAGAGCTTCGGCGAGCAGCGCGCGCAGCTCTTCGTACCGGCGGGCCCGGCCGAGGGCCCACCCGAGGAACGTTCGGGGGGTCTCGAGGCCCCACGAGGGGTTGCTGCCGATGGCGTCCCGGAGGATGGCGATCCCCTCCTCGAACTCTCCCTGGAGGACGTACGCCATCCCGAGGCTCTGGCCCGCCCAGAACACGCTCGGGTCGGCCGCCCGGACCTTGGTGAAGATTTCGACCGCCTCGTCCGGCTTCCGCAGCATGGTCAGGTAGTGCGCCAGGTCCTGGAGGGTGTCCAACGAGAGCGGGGCGAGCTCCAGCCGCCGTCGCGCCAGGCGTTCGGATTCCGCGAAGTGCCGCTTGAACCGCTCCCAATTCGACTTGTGGCCCAGCGTGGTGAGGTGGTTCGGGTCCAGCTCGAGCGCCGCGGCGAGCTCCCGTTCGACGCCGATGTACTCGCCCCGGGAGAACAGGGCGACCGCCAACACGGCGTGGGCTTCCGCGAGCGAGGGGTCGAGCGCCAGCGCCCGCAAGACGAGCCGCTCCCCCCGTTCGGACGACTCCTTCGCGGGGGTGATCTCCTGGAACCCCATCTGGAGGACCGCGTTCGCGAGGAGGGCATACGCGAGGGCGTACTCGGGGTCCCTCGCGATGGCCTGCTGGAAGTACTCGATGGCCGACTCCCACGTCGGAGCCGCGATCCCCCGGAGGTAGAGGGCGTGCGCCTCCGGGTCTCGGGTCGGAATGGTCTCGAGCCGCTTCCGATCCTTCTCGAGGAGCGTGACCTTCAGCATCGTCGCGACGCTCTGGGCGATCTCGCTCTGGATGGAGAAGACGTCCTCGAGGGTCCGGTCGTAGTTCTCCGCCCAGAGGTGCTTGTCGTCGTTCGCGTCGATCAGCTGGACGGCGATCCGGACCCGGTTTCCGGCCTTCCGGACGCTCCCCTCGAGCAACGTTCCGACGTTCAGGTCGCTCCCGATCTCGACGACCTTCCGGGTCGTGTCCTTGTACTGCATGACGGACGTCCGCGAGATGACGTCGAGCTCGCGGACCTTGGAGATGGCGGAGATGATCTCCTCCGTCATGCCGTCCGCGAAGTACGCCTCGGTGGGGTCGGCGATCAGGTTCACCAGCGGCATCACCGCGACGCGGTGAGGGTCCCGCGCCCCGGCGCGGTCGGCGCCCCCCTCCCACGGCAACACCACCCGGTAGACGTCGAACGGGAACCGCACGTTCTTCAGCGATTGGGCCGGGAGCCGTTCCAGACGGTGCGGGAGCTTGTTCCGGACCTGGCCGAACACCGGTTCCGTGAGGCAGATCCCGCCGGGCGCGGCGAGGGGTTCGATCCGGGAGGCCACGTTGACCGAGTCGCCAAAGATGTCGTTCCCCCGCACCTCGATGTCGCCGAGGTGGATCCCGACCCGAAGCTGAATCGGTCGGGCTCCCGGTCGGGAGTTCCGGTCGTGCAGGCGCTCCTGGATGTCGATGGCGCACTCGACCGCCCGCAGGGCGCTCTCGAATTCGAGGAGGAACCCGTCGCCCATCGACTTGACCTCGCGTCCCTGGTGCGATGCGACGAGCGACCGAATGAGCCGCTCCTGCTCCTCTCGCCGCCGCAGCGCCTCCGGCTCGTCGACCTGCGCTAGGGCGGTCGAGCCGACCATGTCCGTGAACACGATCGCGGCGAGACGTCGGTTCGAGGCCACGCCCCGAGAACCGCCTGTGTCAGATTAATGCCCGGTCCGCGAGAGGGACCCGTTCACCGCATGCCCTCTCGGTGCGCTCGCCGCCCCGAGCTACGAACGGCGGTGCGACCCGCTCTCCCGGCGCCTTCCGGACGCCGCGCTTGGGCACGTTCGGGCAGTCGGGCCGTCGCACCATCTCGCTTTCCGACGAAGACGGAGCGGGAATCTGACGACTGGAGCGGTGTCCCCCTCCGACGCTCTGGAGGTGTACCCCCCGAGGGTTCGCACCTCCCCTCCGCGCCTCCACCGAACCGCCGCGGCGCGTGCCGACGGCGGGCCCCGTGCTCGGGCTCCGGGGAGCGACCGTTTCGCACGCCCTCCGTCTGGCTCCTTAAGCCCCGTCCGACCGTGGGCGGTCATGGGCCTGATCTACTTTGGCATCCGCGTCACGGACCTCGAACGGTCGCTGAGATTCTACCAGGACGGGCTGGGCCTGGTGCGGCTGCGCGGCGGTCGAATGCCGCATGGGGGACGGCGGGTCCTGCTCGCCGATCCGGGGACCGGCCAGCGCGTCGAATTGAACTGGTATCCTCCCGGCTCGCCGTACGCCACTCCGTACGTTCCCGGGGAGGGATTGGACCACCTGGGGTTCTCCACCGGGAAGGCCGCCGATATCGCCCGCCGTCTGGAACGGCTGGGGGGACGGGTCGTCCTGCGACCGACCGACCCGGACGGCGTCCGGCAGAACTACTATGTGGGAGACCCGGACGGGAATTGGATCGAACTCATGGCCTGGGGTACTTCCCGGAAGTCTCGCCCGGCCTCCGGGAAGGCATCGCGGTGAGGCCATCCGGCCTTCCAAGACGCGACCGCGCCCTCAGGACCCCGAGAAAACCCCCGGGGCCGGGTCGAGGGGCGACCCGATCTCCTTGGGCCGCCCGGGCCGGCGCGAAGAGCCGCTGGCCGGCGGGGGTCATCGAGAGGTTCCCCCTCCGTCGGTCCGAGGAGTCCCTCATCCTCCGGACGAGGCCCTTCGTTTCCCGGGTGTGGTTGATCGCGGGGATCCCGGCCTTCGGGACGAAGTTGGGGGACGGCGTCGCCCTCCCGTCCCCGGGCGAGACGGGGGAGGGGGGACCGCCGGCGACCGCGGTCCGCGGAACGAGCCCGACGTGGCTCGCGGGAACCTCCCCGGACCCGACCGTCCCGCGGTCGTGGGGTCTCCCGTCACACCGCGCCGGGACACGTCATGAAGGCCGTCGTCCAGGATCGTTACGGCAGGGCCGACACCCCGCCCCTCCGCGACGTCGAGACGCCCGTCTCGGACGAGTCCAGCGTGCTCTCCGCGTGCGGTCCGCCCCGGTGAACCGCATGGACGGGTGGGTCTTCTCGGGCCGACCGCGACCGGCCGCCCCCCGGCGGCCCTGCACGCCACGCTCGCTCGGAGCGCGATCTAGGGGGAGGTCCCGGCGTCGGTCCGCTGTCCGAAACGGAACCCTCGGGTGTCGATGACATCGAACGGGTTTCCGTCCGGGTCGGCGAGCGTCACGTAGTCGGCGTCCTCCGGCGCCGGCGGCCCCCGCGTCGCTCCGAGGGCGACGAGCCGTTCGACCTCCCCCGCCAGGTCG
>JASHVP010000104.1 GCA_030044475.1 Thermoplasmata archaeon
CAGCCGGGCGCTCCGCGAGAAGATGGAGCTGCTCCGCGGGCTCGGCCGCGGCGCGCCGGACGTCACGAGCGAGTTGTGCGAGGCCGCGCTGAGCGAGGCGGAGGGGCGGGTCGCCCAGGCGCTCGATATCCTGCGGTCGGCGCAGGAACGGCTCGAGCGCCAGACGGACGAGGTGCTCGCCCGACGGTTCCAGTCGCTCGAGAACCGGCGGATCGCCCTCCAGAAGGCCGGGGTCCGGTTCGCGGTTTCCGACGACTTCGCCGCGCTGACCGAGCGGCTGGAGGACGGCCAGCGGGTCGAGGCGGCCCAGCAGCTGGTCGACCTCGAGCGGCGGCTGGGCCAGTTCGAGTCGGATTGGAAGGGGCTGCAGGGATTGCTGAGCCAGATCGAGGGTCTCCGGAGCGAGGCGGCCGAGGTCGGCATCCCGCTGGCCGAGATCTCCGGGGAACTGCAGGGGATCCGCGACCAGCTGGGCGCGCCGGACCTGACGGAGGAGAACCTCGACGTCCTCGCCCAGGCCGCCGCCCGGACGCTCATGCTGCTGCACGAAGCGATCCCCGCGACGCTCGAGCGGGAGCTCGGGCAGCACGAGACGACGCTCGACCGCTACCCCGACGACCACGTCCCGAGCGCGGCGGCGCGGCGGATGCATGTCGAGGCGTCGCGGCATCTGAAGAAGGGGCGCCTGAGCGAGGCCGTGCAGAGCGTTCGGGAGCTCCGCCGGCTGCTGGAGGAGTTGAAGCGGGAGGAGGTCGCCGAGGCGGCCCGCGCGCCCGTCGCTCCGGCGCCGCCGCCGCACGAGACCGAGGACGAGATGCTCGGGCGGCTCCTCAACAAGGCGCGGAGCCTCGCGGCCCGGGTCCGGACGCTCCCTCCGGACTCCGAGACCGCCCGGGAGGCCGCCGTGCAGATCCGCGAGGCGACCGAGCTGCTCCGGGCCCGCGAGCTGGAGGCGGCCGACCAGACGCTGTCGCGCCTGATGCGCACCCTCACCTACGAGACCGCGAGGCCCTGACGCATGGCCGTTCTCGACGCCCGGGCGTTCGCGGAGCTGCGTCGTCGTCTCGACGCCGTCGTCGCCGACGCGCAGGTCCTGGAGGGCGAGGGATTGCCGTTCCCCACCGGGCAGATCCAGGCGGCGTTCGAGGAGGCGGTCCAGAGCCAGAGCGTGGAGACCGCCACGCAGATGGTCAAGCGGGCCGAGGCGCTGATCGTCCGCGTCCGCAAGGACTGGACGTGGGTCAAGGAGCTGCTCCGTCGGGCCGACGAGCTCCGGGCGATCGCCGCGACGATCGGCGTCGACCTCGCGCTGCTCGACGCCCGCGTCGGCAATCCCCGGACCCGCCTGCAGGCCGAGCCGCTCAGCGCGGGCTCGCTCGAGAAGGCGGCCGCCAGCGCCTCGCTCGCCCTCGCGGTCCTGAACGACGCGGTGCCGAAATTCTGCGTTCAGGAAGCGCAGAGCCTCGGCGGCACGATCCGGCGGGCCCGGGACCGGGGCGAGGACGTGCGCGACGCGGCGGCCTCGTTCTCCCGCCTCCTCCTCGCGATCCAGGACCAGAACCTCCCGACCGCGGCGCAGCGGCTCGTCGAGACCCGGCGGTCGGTCGCCCGGATCCCCCGGGCTCCCGCCCTGCCGAGCCTCTCTCCGCAGGAGGAGGAGGAGATCCTCCTCGAGGCGCGGAACCTCGCCCGCCGGCTGCAGCGGATCAAGTCGAAGGCGCGGGACGCCAGCAGCGCGGCCCGTCTGATGACCCAAGTCCGCGCCGCGCTGAGCGACGAGCGTCGGTACGGCACGCCCGAGGAAGAGGTCGAAGCGCTCTGGCTCGAGGTCGACCGACTGACCCGGGAGAAGAAGCTGACCCGCGAGGGGCCGCCCTTGCCGGGCCCCGGGCCCCGCCCGCCGGGTCCGCTGCCCGACGACGAGGAGGACGACGAACCCGACGACGGGCCGCCGCTCCCGACCGCGCCGTCGGGCGCGCCCGCGGAGGGCGACCCGTCCGACCGGAGCGACCGGCCGTCGTTCTACGTCCCGTACGTCCCGCCCGAGATCCCCGACGACCAGACCGACGGCGACGGCACCTTTTCCGGCGGGAATAACCGCCCTCGAGGGCGGCCGCGCCCACGACCGTAACGCTTATCTACCTATCGCAAGTCGTTTATACCACTTGTCGCGGGGGAGCAGCCGCTCGCCGCCGAGCGAGGTCGGAACGATCGTGGCGATCGCCGCGACCGGCGCCCTGACGGTGCGCGCCGCGAGCTCCGAGGTCGTCCCCGAGGGAACGAACGTCCGGGACGTGCGTGGCGGGCTCCGCGGGCGCGTCGTCCGGGTCTTCGGGCCCGTCGCGCGGCCGTACCTCAGCGTCCGACCGCGCGCGACGCCGACCCCGGCCGAAGCGGTCGCCCTGCTGGGCGCGACGGTGGTGCGGGAATGACGCAGGGGCAGGAGCCCGGCGCGACGGACGAAGCGCCGGCGACCGGGGAGAAGCCGGCGGCGCGGCCCGAGGACCTGGCGGTCCCGACTCGGTGCACGAGCTGCGGGTCGACGCACCTGACCCGGGACTACGAGCGGGGCGAGCTCGTCTGCGACGAGTGCGGCCTCGTGCTCGAGGAGTCGATGATCGACCAGGGCCCGGATTGGCGGGCGTTCGACGCCGAGCAGGGCGAGAAGCGGGCGCGGACCGGGGCCCCGACCACGTTGACGATCCACGACAAGGGGCTCTCCACGGAGATCGGCTGGAAGAACCGGGACCCGTACGGGAAGTCGATCCCGACGCGCAACCGCGCGCAGCTGTACCGTCTGCGGAAGTGGCAGCGGCGAATCCGGGTCTCGAACGCGACCGAGCGGAACCTGGCGTTCGCGCTCGCGGAGCTCGACCGGATCGCCTCGGGGATGGCGCTGCCGCGCAACGTCCGCGAGACGGCCGCGATGATCTACCGGAAGGCGGTCAACCGGAACCTCATCCGGGGACGCTCCATCGAGGGGGTCGTGGCGGCGTCGCTGTACGGCAGCTGTCGCCAGTGCAACGTTCCGCGGACGCTCGACGAGATCGCCTCCAAGTCCCGGATCGGACGGAAGGAGATCGGCCGCACGTACCGGTTCATGACCCGCGAGCTGCACCTCAAGCTGATGCCGACGCGGCCGCAGGACTACATCCAGCGGTTCTGCTCGGAGCTGAAGCTGAAGGGCGAGATCCAGACGCGCGCCAACGAGATCCTCAAGGAGGCGACCGAGCGGGAGCTGACGAGCGGGCGCGGTCCGACGGGGGTCGCGGCGGCCGCGATCTACATCGCGAGCGTCCAGTGCGGCGAGCGGCGGACGCAGCGCGAGGTCGCCGAGGTCGCGGGGGTCACCGAAGTGACGATCCGCAACCGGTACAAGGAGCTCACCGAGAAGCTGAACCTCCGCGTGATGCTCTAGCGCGCCGCCACCGTCATCTGCCCGGCCCGGGTCGCACGGTCGCCGTGGTGCGTCCGGTTCCGGTCGGGATCCTCGTCTCCGGAGAGGGGACGACGCTCCAAGCGCTCGCGGAGCTCGCGACGGCGGGCGCCGTCCCGGCCCGCATCGTCCTCGTGGTCGCCGACCGGCCGGCCGCTCCCGCGATCGATCGGGCCCGCCGCCTCCACCTTCCGGTCGTGGTCCGCCCGTCGCGGGGGGTCGCGCCGGACCGGTGGGCCGCCGACGTCACCGAGCAGCTCGAGGCGCACGGTGCGGAGTTGGTGATCTTCGCCGGCTTCCTCGCGATCCTGCCGCCCCCCTGGGTCGCCCGTTGGCGCGGCCGGGCGGTGAACGTCCACCCGTCGTTGCTGCCGAAGTACGGCGGGCGGGGGATGTACGGCCGGCACGTCCACGAGGCGGTGCTGGCCGCCGGCGACCGGGAGACCGGGGCCAGCGTCCACCTCGTGACCGGCGACGTCGACGGCGGGCCGGTCCTGCTGCAGGAACGGATCCCGGTCCGGGCGGGGGACACGCCCGACACCCTCCGCGAGCGGCTCCGCCCGGTGGAGGTCCGCCTCCTCGCGGAGACGATCCGCCGCTTCGCCGACGGAACGCCCCCGTTCCGCTATCCGGACCGCGACGCGTCGGCCCCGGGGCGCCGCGCCGGGCGCGACGCCCGCGCCTGAACGGAGCGCCCGCTCGGTCGGGGCATCAGCTCCGTCAGCGGGGTGGTCCGTTCGGGCAGGTCGACGGTGACGATGTGCTTCGTCGTCTTCGGCGGGAACGGGCGGTCCTCCCGGGCGCGCCGTTCGACCTCGTCCTTCGAGATCGGGGGTCCCGGGCTCCATCGGTCGAGCAGGACGGCCGGGCCGTGGTAGTCGAACACCCACGCCGCCACGCGCTCGGCGCCGATCCGGCGGAGCGCCGCGACGCGGTGATGCCCGTTCAAGATCACCCACGAGCCCCGCGCGACCCAGATCGGGTTCGAGAACCGCCCGCTCGACCGAATCGAGCGGGCGAGCCGTCCCACGTCCCGGGCGTCGATCCGCTCGTGCGCCTTGAGGTCGGCCAGCGGGACGAGGGCGAACGCGACCCCGGGGGTCATGCCGCGACCGGCTCCCGCGCCTCGGCGAGGGCGCGCCGGACGTACACCGCGACCATCCGGCGGCGGTAGTCGGCCTGGAGGAACGTGTTGTGGACCGGGCGGACCCGGCGGGCGACCTCCTCCCCGAGCGCCCGCACCCGCTCCTCGCTCGGCGCGTGGTCGACGAGCGCGTCGGTGAGGTCGTCGAACCGGCGCGGATGCGGGTCGACGCCTCCCACCGCGAGGCGGAGCTCCGACACCCGGCCGTCGTCCCAGACGCCGGCGACCGCGACGCCCAGCTCCGGGAAGTCGTAGGACGGTCGGACGCGCAGCTTCTTGTAGCGACCCCGCTGGTGGGCCGCGCCCGGCGGCAGGTGCACCGCGACGACCAGCTCCCCCGGTCGCAGGGTCACGCGCTGGATCCCGTCGCCCGCCGTGTCGTAGAGCGCCCCGACCGGATGCCGCCGCCGTCCGGACGGTCCCGCGATCTCGACCTCGGCGTCGAGCGCCATCAGGGCGGGCGCGAGGTCCCCGGAAAACGTGGCATAGCAGCGCTCCTTCTGCGGCACGACGTGGCATTGGTCCCCGTCGGCCTTGAGGCAGAAGCCGAGGCTGGCGCGCCAGAAGTAGCTCTGGTTGAAGAAGAAGCAACGGGTCTCGACGAGCAGGTTCCCGCCGACGGTCCCGCTGGCCCGCACCAGCGGCGTCGCGACCTCACGAACAGCGTCGGCGAGGGGGGGGTACCGGTCGAGGAACGCCGCGTCCGCCTCCAAGTCGGCGAGCCGGCACATCGCCCCGATCCGGTCGCCGGCGTGCCCGTGCAGCTCCCCGACGTCCTCGAGCGCGATGAGATGGGGCTTGAGGTTCAGATGCATCTTGTAGTTCGGCAGCAGGTCGGTCCCGCCGGCGAGGAAGTCGAACCGCCCGGCGAGCTCGCCGGCGAGGCGGACCGTCGCGTCGACGCTGGTGGGCCGGTGGAGCTCGAACGCGTCGAGGTGCATCCGGCTCAGCTCCCTTTCCAGGCGACGCCCTTCGCCCGGCGCTGGTCGATCCCTCGGAGGACGCGGTCCGGCGTGATCGGAAGCTCCGGGAACCGGACGCCGAGGGCGTCGTAGAGCGCGTTCCCGACGGCCGGGAGCGTCGCGATGAGCGGCCCCTCGCCGGCCTCCTTCGCCCCGAACGGCCCGTCGGGGTCGTCGGCGCCGACCAGCAGGATCTCGACCTCCGGCATCTGCTGCGGCATCGGGATCTTGTACTCCAGCAGCGACGGGTTGAGCAGCCGGTCGCCCCGGTAGTTCATCGATTCGCCGAGGACCTGGCCGAGCCCCATGTGGATCGACCCCTCGATCTGCCCCTCGACGGCGAGCCGGTTGAGCGGGCGGCCGCAGTCGAACGCGGCCCAGATCTTCTCCACGCGGTACTCGCCGGTCTCGACGTCGACCGCGACCTCGGCGACGTACGCGGCGAACGAGTACGCCGGCGCGGTCCCGGCGCGCGCTCCCTTGAACGACCCGCCCATCGGACGGGTCTGATAGCTCCCGCTGGCCGTGAGGGCGCCGCGACGCTCCATCGCCTTGTGGAGCGCCTCGAGGAACGTCACGGAGGAGGACGGGTCCGACCGACGCTGGTAGCGCTCGGGGCCGACCTCGAGCTCGCCGACCGGGGTCCCGAGCAGCTCCGCCGCGGCGTCGAGCAGGTACCCCCGCAGCTCCTCGGCGGCGGCCCGCGCCGCGTTCCCCATCATGAACGTCACCCGACTGGAGTACGACCCGAGGTCGATCGGGCTGACGTCCGAGTCGACGCGCTGGACGTGGACCCGGTCCAGGTCGACCCCGAGCACCTCGGCGACGATCGCCGCGAGCAGGGTGTTCGACCCCTGCCCGATGTCGGCCTGCATCGAGTGGACGGCGATCCCGCCGTCCATGTCGACCTTGAGATGGACGGTCGACTGCGGCATCTTCGGCGTGAAGTGGATCGGGCTGTTCGACCCCGAGATGTAGAACCCGCAGCCGAGCCCGACCCCCCGGCCGTACGGCAGCCGGCGGAATTTCGCGTCCCAGCCGCTCCGCTCCCGCGCCGCCGCGAGGCAGGCGAGGAACGAGGTCGAGCCGATGTGGAACTGGTTCACGGTCGTGGAATCCGACGGGAGGGCGTTCCGGGCGCGGAGGTCGAACGGGTCGATCCCGGTCGTCTCGGCGAGCTCGTCGAGCGCGACCTCGATCGAGTAGCGAAGGTTCGTCCCGCCGTGGGCGCGCATGGCGCCCGAGGGGGGCTTCGTGGTGTAGACCCGACGGCCTTTGTAGCGGAAGTTCGGGACGCGGTACGGTCCCATCGAGAGGACGCCGTTGTAATAGGTCGTGACGGTGCCGAACGAGCTCCAGGCGCCGCCGTCGATCGTGGCCTCGATGTCGTAGGCGAGGATCTGGCCGTTCGCGTCGAGCGCGATGCGGATGTCATTCTTCGTCGGGTGGCGGCCGTGGTTCGTGTAGAAGACGTCCTCGCGGTCGAACAGGATCTTCACCGGTCGCCCGGTCTCGATCGCGAGCGCCGCGCAGACGATCTCGTGCGGCAGCGGGTCCGACTTCCCGCCGAATCCGCCGCCGACCTCCGGCTTCACGACCCGGATCCGGTGCAGGGGGATCCCGAGGACCTCCGAGAGGGCGCGGTGGAGATAGTGCGGGACCTGCGTCGCGCTCCAGACCGTGAGACGGCCGTCCGGCGTCGCTTCCGCGACCGTGACGAGCGGCTCGGTGAACGCGTGCGTCACGCCGGCGAACGTCCCCCGCACGCGGGCCGTGTACGCCGCCTGGGCGAACGCCGCGTCGACGTCCCCGAAGTGCTGGACGACCTCCTTCTGGATGTTCGTCCCGTTGAGCCCCCGGGCGTGGATCGGGACCGCGACCGGGCGGGTCCCGCTCTCCGGGTCCGGGTAGTCCGGGAGCGGCTCGACATCGACCCGGATCCGCGCCAGCGCCTCCTCCGCGGTCCGCTCGTCGCGCGCCGCGACCGCCGCGACGATGTCGCCGATGTACCGCACCTTGCCGACCGCGATCGCGGTCTCGTCGTGCGTGATCGGAAGGACCCCGAACGGGGTCGGGTACTTCTCCCCGGTCAGGACCGCGGAGACGCCGGGCAGGGCGCGCGCGTCCGCCACGTCGATCGCCCGGATCGTCGCGTGCGGCCACGGGCTCCGGAGCACCCGCCCGACGAGCATCCCCGGCCGCTGGATGTCGTCGGTGTACTCCGCGCGCCCGGTGACCTTGAGCGGCCCCTCCACGTACGGGATCCGCCCGCCCAGCAGGCGGTAGGGCCGCGACTCGCTCGTCGCCATCAGGTCCCCCCCCGCGCGGCCGTCTCGATCGCGTCGACGATCTTGCGGTACCCCGTGCAGCGACAGAGGTTGCCCGACACCGCCCGTTCGATCTCGGCGCGGGTGGGGTGCGGATGGTCGCGCAGCAGGGCGGTCGCGGTCACGATGAACCCCGGCGTGCAGAAGCCGCACTGCGTCGCGCCGAGTTCGACGAACGCCCGCTGCACGGGCGACAGCCCCTGCGCGGGCGAGACGCCCTCGATCGTCGTCACCTCGTGGCCGTCGACGAGACGCGCCAGCGTGAGGCAGCTGAGCGTCGGCCGACCGTCGACGAGGACGGTGCAACAGCCGCACGTGCCGAGGTCGCACCCCCGCTTGGTCCCGGTGAGGCGCAGCTGCTCGCGGAGGAGGTCGAGGAGGATGGTCGGCGCTTCGCACGGCGCCTCCGCCGGCTGGCCGTTCAGACGGAACCTAACGGGGGCGGACGGGGACATACTGCTCCGAGGCCGATGCGCGCCCTTCATCCGCGGGAGTAGGTAAGGCGTCGGGGTGCATCTCGCGGACGATCTCCGCCACGATGCTGACCGCAATCTCGGCGGGGCTCTGCGCGCCGAGGGCGAGTCCGACCGGCGATCGGACCCGGGCGAGCGCCTCGCGCGCGACGCCCCGCGCGCGGAGCCGGGCGTAGAGGTGCTCTCGCTTCGACGCGCTCGCGATCAGGCCGATCGTGTTCGGGAACCGGTCCAAGGCCCCGGCGAGCACCTCACCGTCCTTCAGCGCGTCGTAACCGAGGAGGTACAGGTGCGTGAACGACGCCGGGTCGAAGACGTCGAACAGTCGCTCGGGCGCCACCACCTCGCGCCGCTCGGCCTCGGGGAATCGGTCGACCCCGACCCACTCCGGGCGGTCGTCGGCGACGCTGAAGTCGTACTCCAGCGTCGGCAGCAGCTGGGCGAGGGCGTGGGCGACGTGGCCACCCCCCCAGAGGAGGAGGTTCGGCCGCGCGGGGACGTACTCGATCGCGACGTCGACGGCCCCCCCGCAGAGGCTGGCGAGACCGTCCTTGCGCCAGGCGGCGAGCTCGAAGTGGTGGAGGTCGCTCGTTCGAGCGGCCAGCGCCGCCGCGGCCAGACGTCGGACCTCCTCCTCGAGCGAGGCCCCCCCGACCGTGCCGAGCGTCGAGCCGTCGGCCCGGACGATCATCGCAGCGCCGACCTTGCCCGGCACGGATCCGGTCGACTTCACGACGGTCGCGCGCACGAACGGCTGGCGCGCTTCGAGCAGCCGGAGCGCCTCCCGAGCGTGCCGTCGATCCATTCAGATCACCGCCCGCTCGTGCCAGGCCTCGTTCGCGAGTCGGTATTGCTCCGGGGTGTCGACGTTCTCCCGGATCCCGGGGTCGTCGACCGGGCATCGCAGGACCTGGGGCCCGAACTCGTCGAGCAGGGCCCGGATCGGCGCGTCGGCCCGCAGCTCCAGGATCTCCGCGCGGACCGGGGGCCGCCAGACGACGGGATGGCCCCCTTGCCCCTGGTACGTCGGAACGAACCAGACGGCGAGCGCGTCCCGCTCTCGGGCGCGCAGCAGTACGTCGACCGTCGACGCGGCGACGAACGGATGGTCGACCGGCCAGAACAGCACGTCCGCCTCCGAGGGGAGCTGCACCAGCCCCGACTGGACCGAGGCGGTGCGGCCGGACTCCCACCGGTCGGCGTCGACGATCGCCACGTCCAGCCCCCGCAGCTCGTGCACGACCGGCGCCCGGTGGCGGCCGACCACGGCGATGACGGGGTCGCAGCCGGCGCCGAGCATCGTCTCGGCGAGACGTCGGATGGACGTGGTCTCTCCGACCGGAAGGAGGGCCTTCGGCGCCCCGCCGAAGCGGCTCGACTCGCCCCCGGAGAGGATCAGTCCGGCCGGTGCCGTCACGCGGGTGGCCTCCATCGAAGGAAAGACCGCCCGGGTGCTTTAGGCTAGGGACGGACCGACCCCGGAACCCGGGAGGCGCACGACGGCGCGGCGGACGGCCGTCCACCGGCGGCCCGCGGGGTTTGGCTTTAAATACGGGGGCCGGGTGGCCGCGCCACCTCATGACCCATCCGAACGACGTGCCCCCGTCGGTGCTCCTCCCGAAGCTGGCCGCCGAGCTGCGGACCCGCCAGTCGGTCGCACCGCCCCCCTGGGCGGTCTTCGTGAAGACGGGCGTGCACAAGCAGCGGGCCCCGGACCAGCCCGACTGGTGGTACCTGCGCAGCGCGTCGGTCCTCCGAAAGATCTACCTGCGCGGCTTCGTCGGCATCGAACGGCTGAGCGCCGAGTACGGCGGCAAGCGCGACCGGGGCAGCGCGCCGTACCATGCCCGCACCGGCTCGCGCGCGGTCCTCCGCGAGATCGTCCAACAGCTCGAGAAGTCCGGCCTCGTGCAGCCGTACAAGACCCGGGGTCGACGGGTCAGCCCCGAGGGGCAGAAGCTCCTCGACGCGCTCTCCCGCGACGTCCTGAAGGGGCTCGCCGAAGGGCGACCCGAATTGGCCAAGTACCTCTAAGGGCCGTACAAGGAGGGGAGGCCGATGTCGTACTCCGAGGACGCGGAGCTCGACGAGCTCCGGCGCCGTCGCCTCCGCCAGCTCCAGGAGATGCAGGCGAGCGAGTCCGCGAACGCGCAGGCGTACGCGGCCCAAGAGGCGGAAATGGCCCGCCGGGACCAGGAGCGGTCGGAGGTCCTCCGGCGCATTCTCACGACCGAGGCCCGGGAGCGGCTCGGGCGGATCCGCCTCGCCAAGCCCGACGTCGCGGCGACGGTGGAGCAGCAACTGATCGCGCTGGCCGCCAGCGGCCGGATCCAGCGCCCGATCGACGACCCGACGCTCCGGGCCCTCCTCGAGCGGATCGCGCCCGACCGCCGCGAGATCACGATCACCCGCCGGTAGGAGAATCGATGGCGAACCGTCGCAAGTCCCTCGCGCGCAAGACGCGCCTGTTCCGGGTCGTGAAGAGCAATCGTCGGGTGCCGGCCTGGGTCATGCAGCGGACCAGCCGCCGGGTCACCCGCCACCCGAAGCGCCACACCTGGAAGCGGGGCCACCTGCACAAGTAGGAGGACCGATCGATGCCCCCTCGGACTCCGGCACGTCGCGGCGATGAGGTCGAGCGCGAGTACGTCATCCCGCTCCGCGCGAGCCAGCACCAGCCGTCGCGGCGCCGGCGCGCGGGCCACGCACTCGAAACGATCCGCCGGTTCATCGTCCGGCACATGAAGGGAAAACCCGAGGACGTCTGGATCGACCCTCGCCTGAACGAGCGGATCTGGGAGCGGGGGATCCAACACATCCCCCGCCAGGTCCGAGTCAAGGCGATCCGATTCGAGGACGGCCTCATCGAAGTCGACCTGCTCGACAGCGAGTAGGCGCCCGAGGAGCGCCGTCGCGTGCCGGTCGGACGCACCCTCCTCGAGGGAAGCCCCTATCTCGGCGTGTACGTGCGGGTGGGCGAGCGCACGGCGCTCGTCCCCCCGTCGACACCGGTCGCGACCGAGCGGGAGATCGTCCGGGTCCTCGGGGTCCGCGCGCTCCGGACGACCGTCTCCGAGTGCGAGGTCGTCGGGGCGCTCGTCGCCGCGAACTCGAACGGGTTTGTGGTCGGGGACGAGCTCGACGTCGAGGAGCGGCGTCTCCTCGAGGAGAGCGCGCCGGTGACCGTGCTCCGCCATCGCCAGAACGCGATGGGGAACAACGTGCTGGCGAACGACACGGGGGCGCTCGTCCACCCGGAGTTCTCGCCGGACGCGGTCGCCGCGATCGGCCGCGCGCTCGGCGTCCCGGCGGAGCGCGGGACGATCGCCGGGCTCGGCACGGTCGGGATGGCGGGAGTGGCCACGAACCGAGGCGTGGTGGTCCACCCGAAGGCGACGGAACGGGAGGCGGACCACGTCCGCGACCTGCTCGGCGTGCCCGTCCACCGCTCCACGGCGAACTTCGGGGTCCCGATCGTCGGGGCGTGCCTCGTCGCGAACTCGCGGGGGTTCCTCACCGGCCGGCCGACGACCCCGGTCGAGATCGTCCACCTGCAGGAAGGGCTCGGACTTCTCGAGTGAGCGGGCGTCGGCGACCGGGAGGAGGCGCTACGTGCCGCGCTTGCGCTTCATGTAGCGCGTCGCGTAGCCCGCGATCCGGTTCGCGAGCTTCTTGTGGACCGCCTGGAGCTGCCCGTCGACGGTCACCCCGAGGTCGGTCAACTCGAGGACCTTCTTCTTGTTCTGGGCGAAGTCTCCGGTGAACTCCGTCGGGTAGTGGCGGATCAGCTCCACCGCGACCCGTTTGATGTACGTCTGCCGGATGTTGCCCATGCGGGCGGCCCCGACCAGGGGTCCGTTTATAACCGTTCCGAGACGCGGACGACCGTCCGGGGACGTCCCGGCGCCGCCCCCGGCGCGACCGCGCGGCCGGAGCCGAGTGACGGATAACTCCCGCCGGTCCGCCGCCGGGAACGACGATAGTCACAAATACCCTGCCCGAGGTAAATCCTCCGTGCGGGACGCCGGGGCCGACGGAGGCGCTACCCCGCGGTAGCCGTACCGCGCGATCGGCGGTGCGACCCCCGGAAACCTCCATGCCGGACGGACCGACGCCTCCCAATCTCGCGGAGCGCAATGTCCTCCTCCTCGACCTCTCCAAGAGCATGCTCGCGCCGCTCCCGGACCCGGGCTCGTCCAAGGAGCGGCAGAAGATCGAGGTCGCCCGGACCGCGGTGTTCCGGATCCTCCAAGACGCGGCCGCCTCCGGGACTCCGTTCGGCCTCGTGACGTTCACGGAGGTCGTGCGGGTGCCGGTCCCCCTCGGGGAGATCCACCGGGAGAACCTTCCGTACATCGAGAACCTGATCTCGCTGCTCACGCCGAGCGGCCGCTCGGCGATCTGGGACGCGCTGGCGGTCGGGTCCGACCTGCTGCGCGCCGGGCCGTACGGTGTCCAGGGGAACCTCGTGCTCGTCACCGACGGATGGGACAACGCGTCGACGCGGTTCGACGTCCGGACCGACCCGTCGAAGCCGCTCCCCGAAGGCCGCGTCGACCTCGCGCCGTACATGCTGCCCCCGAACTCGCACCTGACGCTCCGCGTCATCGGCATCGGCAACGGCGAGGAGCGCGACAAGGGGGTCGACGCCGAGCGGATGAACGTGCTGCTCGGTCAGGTCAACGCGCGCGCGGCCGAACTCAGTCTGCCCGCCGCGTTCAGCTTCCAGATGGTGTCGACGGGCTCCGCGCTCTTCGCCCAGATGGTCCAGGCGTTCCTCGACGTCGGCTACGAGGACGACCGCCCGATCGAAGAGCTCCACCCCGAGGAGCTCGCCCGCCACGCGGCGAGCGCGGCGCGCGCGCTCAAGGAGCCCCAGCAGCACGCGACCGTCGCGCGGATCCGCACGGCCCACACCGCGGCCCGGGACTCCGGGGACGCGACCTACTCCGAGGCCCCCGAGATCGAGGTCGGCGTGCTCGCCACCGCCGGCGGAGCGCCCGCCTACCTCAAGGAGCGGTACGGGCCCCTCGGCGAGGTGATCGAAGCGTACCTGAACGGTCGCTACGACGTCGCCCTCGACCTGCTCACCCGGGCGCAGGCCGTCCTTCCCCCGGTCACCCGGCTCTATTGGGAGGCCCGGGTCCAGTTCGCGCGGAAGGCGGTCGTCGAGGCCGCCCGCGCGCTCCTCGAGGCGTGGGCGGAGGCCGAGAAGCTGCCGCCGGCCCCGCAGGCGCAGGTCCTCCGCCGGCTCGCGCTGCTCCAGGCCCGGATGCAATCCGACAAGGAGACGGAGACGCTCGTGAAGTTCATCGACGACACCGAGCACCGGCTGACCTCGTCCGACGCCAAGACGCGGGAGCGGCTGATGGCGCTGTTCGCGAAGCTGATGGAGCTCCGCGGAACGTACCAGCTGACCCGGCTGTCGGGCGAGGGCGACCTCCAGGACGCCGCGCAGAAGCACGAGGCGGCCGTCGAGGAGGTCTTCGGCGAGCTGCAGGACGCCCGCCTCGACCTCGCGACGGGAGGACCGGTCGTCGAGGGCGCGCTGGAGTTCATTGAAATATGCCTCGCGGAGATGCGGTAGGGTAGTCCCGATGCCGGCGGTCAAGGTCACGACGAAGACCCGGCGGCCCGCGGGGGCGAAGCGCGAGCCGAAACCGGCGGCCCCCAACACCGCCCGCATCGCGGTCGTGGGGATCCCGGCCTCGGGGAAGACGACGTACTTCCGCTTCCTCTCCGGTCACTTCGGCCTCAACCTCCCCATCCTGTACATTCCCGCGCGCGCCGACAGTGGGACGATCCCGCTGTACGGCGACCTCGAGAATGACGTCGCCCTCGCGGAGACGACGTACGAGACCACCGACCCGACCGACCCCGAGGGAAGCCTCGAGACGACCACCCGGTACTACGTCAACCGCCCCATGGAGGATCGCAAAAAGCTCTGGGTCGAGTTGTCGGCCGGCCGGGAGGACCAGGGGATCCTCACGAAGTACCCGCTCCCGACGAAATTCAACCAGTTCGTCGAGATGAAGATGCGGTTCCGCTACGGCGCGCCCGACGGGACCCCGGGCTCGAAGCCGATGGAGCTCAACACGATCGACGAGGCCGGCGGGATCATCGCCGACTACTTCACCTACGACCGGCTCTGGATCGAGGCGGCGGACGGCGAGGTCAGCGACAAGAACTGCCGCGTCATCCCGCATTTCGACTCCTGGCGGCCCGACCGCCAGGACCTGTGGCGGCGCGGGCTCACCCTCCTCGGCCGGTTCGTCTTCGAGGCGGACGCGATCATCCTCCTCCTCTCCCCCGCGCTGCCGTCGCTCCGCGACCAGGCGCAGCAGGTGAACCTCGCGCGCGGCGTCTTCCGATACGTCCAGAAGAAGGGGCTGCCGCTCGTCATCGCCGTGTCGAAGGCGGACAAGCTGAAGGAGTTCTACGGCGAGGTGGAGCAGTCGGTCCGGGAACGGACGTTCAAGAGCGCGTTCGACTCGGTCGAGTTCCTCCTGCGGCGGGACGGGGCCGGGCTCGGCACGATCCTCGTCGCCCAGGAGGGGCGCGGGATCTCGGCGAAGGAAGACGTCTTCCTGATCTCGAGCGCGGTCTCGACGGGGGAGGGCCACCCCCTGTTCGTCGGGGAGTCCGGGGAGGAGGCACCGAACGTTGGCACCCCGACGATGGGCGTCCCGGTGATGGTGAACACCACCCTGCCGCTCGCGCGCGCGTGCGAGCGGATCCTGAACCGCCGGCAGACGAAGGGGGCGTGATGGCCCTCCCCGACGTTCGCCCGTTGGGAAACCTCGCTCCGGTCGCCTCCGTCTGGTGCCGGCAGGTCGACAACGAGGCCGAGAGCCCGGGCTACACGACAATCCCCGACGACTTCCCCGGGCGCCGGGAGACGCTCGAGGCGATCCGGATCGTCGGCAACCTGACGGTCAACGTCGCCGACACGCACGACTACTGGGACCCGGATCCGTCGCAGCCGCTCTCGTTCTACCCGAACCTGTTCCTCTACCCGGCTGCGAACGGCCGGTACACGTGCATCGGCCGGATGTTCCTGTCGACGGAGGACCGGCCCCGGCTCGGCATGAAGACCCTCGTCTTCGAGACCGACGCGCTGACGTCGACCGGCGACTTCGGCGGAGCCGTCGTCCGGGCCCATGGGACGATGGGGGCCAAGGCGGCCCCGGCGAAGCCGGCCGCCGAGCCGGACCCGGCGGTGTACCAAGCGGTCGGCGAGGGGTTCCTCTTCCACCGCGGGACGACCGAGCCGGTCGTCATCGTCGCGGCCGAGCAGTGGGAGGCGGCGAGCCAGGTCGTGCTCGACCTCGTCCGGTCGCTCCCCGCCTCGCTCGTCGGCCTCGGAGCCTTCCTGAGCTTCCCGTACTTCCTGCCGGCCGCGAAGGTCAACCTCCACGAGTTCACCGAACAGATTCCTCTCGCGCTCGCGCTGATGCGGGTCCCGCGCGGCGAGGCCCAGGGCGACCGTCACACGAAGCGGATCCAGAGCTGGGAGGCCGCTCCCGTCTCCCTGCGCGACCTGACGAAGCCCGCCGGGGGCAAGTCGAAGGACACGCTTCCCCTGCTGCTCCAGTACGCGCGCGACGGCGCCGAGGAGAAGCTCGGCGAGGTCGCGCGACGCGTCGACGCGGTCGAGGGGGCCCGGGTCCGGGCGCACCTCCAGGACGCCGAGCGACAGGCCGGCCGGGAGCGGCGCAAGGAAATGTGGCGGATCGCCACGGCGATGGAGACCGCCGCGCTGCTACAGACCCGTCCGAAGGGCCGCGGCGTCGCGATGACCGGCGAGGCCGCGCGCCGGGCGAACGAATACCTCAAGGCGCAGCCCGGCGAGAGCCCGATCCTGGCCCCGCCGGCCCCGCTCCCGCCCGCGCCGCCGGTCGCGACGGCGCCGGCGACGGTCACCCCCCCGAAGGTGCCGGCCTGGCTCCAGCGGCCCGCCGAGGTCGTGGTACCGCCGACCACCGGTCCGACGCCCGTCCCCCTCTCGACGAGCGACGATATGTCCCTCCGGCCCGGGGTCGCTCCGGCCGCGCCCTCGGCCGCCCCCGCCCCGGTCGCGGCGGTCGCGGACCCGGGCCTCGAGGACCGGCTCAAGAAGATGATCGACCAGAGGTTTGCGGAGCTCGCCCGGACGCCCGCCGCCTCCCCGTCGACCCCCGAGCCGGCGACGCTCGACGCGCGGATCGCGGCGGCGACGCGGGAGACCGAGGCCCGGTGGGCGGTCACTCTCGAGGCCCGGGCGCGGGAGCTGCAGGAGGCGTCGCAGAAGTCGGTCGCCCTCGCCGCCCACGACCTCGCTTCCCGCATCGCGACCGTCGAAGCGCGCCCGATCGTCTCTCCGGCGGCGGTCGCCGACGACGCCGCCGCTCGGGCGCGCGTCGCGCTCGAACCGAAGCTCGCCGCGTTCGAGGAGACGGTGCGGCAGACGGTCCAGACCTCCGGGGAGATGTGGGCCGAGCGCCTGCGGGAGGAACTCAAGCGAACGACCGACGAGATCTCCGGACTCACGGCCCGCGCGGAGGAGGACCTCCGGACCGCGGTCGTCGCGCAGCTCGACCTCGAGGTGCGCGAACTCCAGGAGCAGGGGACCGCGTTGCGCGAGGAGGTCGAGGGCCGGGTCCGGGACCTCCTCGCCGCCCGGGCCACCGAGGCCGAGCAGCACCGCGCCAAGGAGCTCCGGGAGCTCGAGCAGCGATGGACCGTGCTGATCGACGGCCGCTCGAAGGACCTCGAGAACCGGATGCTGGCCGCCCTCTCCGACCAGAAGACGAAGACCGCCGTGGCGGCCGAGGAGCGGCTCGGCCAGGCGGAACGTCGGTTCGCGGTCGAACGGGAGGCGCGGATCGCCGAGGTGAGCGAGGCGCAGTCCCAAGCGATCGCCGGCCTCCAGGTCCGACTGCAGTCGTACTTCGAGCAGAAGCTCCGGGAGAACCAGGAGAAGGAGCGGGAGAAGTACGTCGAACTGCTCGCTCGCCTCAAGTCCGAGGTCGACCAGTCGCTGGCGCGCACGATCGACTCGAGCCAGTTCGACGCCGCGGTGCGCGAGCGCGTCGGCCGCAGCCTCGAACTGTTCCGGCCCGACCAGGAGAAATCGTTCGCGTCGTTCCTCGCCGACGCGGAGCTGAAGCTCCGGACCCAGGCGGAGGAAGCGTCGGCCCGACTGGAGCGGACCGTCCATGGCGAGGTGGTCGACATCGACCGCCGCCTCCAGGTGCTGAGCGACCGGATGCTCCCGCTCGTTCGCCGCACCTGGCTCAAGGTCGCCGAGCTCGAGAAGGTCCACTCCGTCCCCGAGGAGACCGAGGCCCGGTACAAGGAGCTCCGCCGGGAGATGTCCCGCGAGCTGCGGCGGATCGAGGGCGAGCTCCTCGAGCAGACGTCCGACCTCCGGGACCGGTTGGAGACGTCGATCGCGAGCCAGGGTCGCATCTGGCTGAACCTGCTCCGCCAGCTCTCGGCCGAAGGGGAGGCGATCGTGCCGCACCCGTCGACCCGGTCCCCCCGCCGGCCGGCCCGGCCCGCGGAGGACGAGGTCCTCGGGGACGACCTGCGGGCCACGGCGGCGGTCGGGGCCTTCGAGAACGACCCGCCGAACCCGATGGACCCGGAGCCGGCGCTCGAGGCGACCACCGACCGGGACGCCCGCCGGCGGCCGCGCCGGACGTAGACCGGCGAGCGCCCTCCGGTCCGGCCCCCGAGTCCGGTAACGATAAGCCCCGGGTCGCGCTCCAACGGCCGTGCCCCCGGAGTCCGACCATCGGCACTGCAAGGTCTGCGGCAAGGTCACGGCCGTCGGGGACGAGGCGTGCAGCCGATCCTGCCGGGAGGAGCTGCGACGTCGCGAGATCACTCGTCGCAACTACACCCTCCTGCTCTATGGCGCGATCGCGCTCCTCGCGATCGTCTTCGCCAGCGCCCTGATCCGCTAGAGGGCACCGTGCCCCGGTACGGCCACGCGGTCCTCGGAGGCACGTTCGACCACCTGCACGTCGGGCACGCCGCGCTCCTCGCGGCGGCGTTCCGCGCGGGGCGTCGCGTCTCGGTCGGGGTGACGACCGACGACTACCTCGCCGCCCATCCGAAACCGGACCGCGAGCGACTGCAGTCGTTCGCGACGCGACGAGCCGCCCTGGCCCGTTTCCTCGCCGCCCGCTACCGCCGACGCCGCTGGCGGCTCGTGCCGCTGGCGGACCGGTTCGGCCGGTCGGTGGAGGCCGGGGTCGACGTGCTGGTCGTCTCCGCCGAGACGGTCGAGGGCGGGGCGGCGGTCAACGCGGAGCGCCGACGTCGGGGGAGTCCCGCGGTCCCCCTCGTGGTGGTCCCCCTCGTGCTGGCGGACGACCTCGTTCCGGTAAGCGCTCGGCGGATCCGGTCGGGCGAGATCGACCGGGAGGGCCGACGTCGGTCCCCGATCCGCGTCGGCGTCGCGACGGACGAACCCGGGATCCTGCCGGAACTCGCCCCGGCGCTCCGCGCCGCCTTCCCGCGAGGCCGGTTCGACCTCGTGCCCCGGCCCGGCCCCCGGGCGAAGAGCGCCGGGGCGCCCCGCTCTCGAGTCCTCGCGGCGCGCGCGCTGGTCGGGCACGACCTGGGCGTCGGCGTCGCGCGTCGTCGCCCGGACGGAGTCTGGCTGTGCGAACGCTCCGTCTCGGTCGTCCTCCCGCCGGTGGCCGTCGTCGGGCGCTCCCCGTCGCGGCACCTCCCGACCCTGCGGCGCGCCCTTCGCCCGGGGGAGCGCAACGCCTTTCCGCGGCCGCGATCGTCCGGTCGCTGATGGAAACGTACCTTCGCGTCACCTTCGACAGCGAGGGGGCCAAACCATCCGAGGTCGCGGACCGGCTCCGGTCGTGCGGCTTCGTTCCCACGCACGGCAACTACGACTTCGTGTACGACTGGCAGGGACCGGCGACGCGCGAACAGGTCCTCGACCTCTCGGACGAGCTCACCCGGCAGCTGCAGGGATACCGCGTCCGGTTCGAGATCGAGACCGTCTGAGCGGACCCCGGGGCCCCGCGCTCGGCAGGGTTTTTATTGAGCGTCCGCCTCGACCGGTCGCCGTGCAGACGTACCCGGTCCGGGCGGATCATCGGACGAACCTCGAACCGTCCCGGCTGGCGGAGATCGTCCGAGCGGAGTTCGGGTCCGTCGACCGCGATGGCGAGGCGGTCGTCACTTCGTACGGCGCTCTCCGACGGCTCGCCGTCCAGGCCGTCGGGCGATCCCTTCGGATCGACGTCGCGATGGAGCCGAAGGTGCCGGACGCCGTCGCCCAGGAGACGATCGCTCGGTACAACCGATTCCTCGAGTCGGTGACCGGGTACTCCGCGAAAGAGCGTGCCCGGCGCCTCCGAAAGTCGGCGTCGGAGGGGTAGCGCGTGGCCCCCGGCGGTGCCGGCCCGATCCCGTCCGGCAGCAGCGCGACGGAGCTCGACCGGATCCGATCCCTGGTCGCGGCCCAGTTCCCGGTCTACGAGACCCGGATCGGGCCGCAGTCCGTGCTGTTGGCCGTCCACGTCGACGCGGGGACCCTGGAGGGACGCTTCGACCGGCTGCGACGGGACCTCTGGGACCAAGGGTACGTCCCCCTCCTCCGACGGGAAGGGGGGGAGGACTTCGTCGAAGTCCTCCGCCGGCCGCGGTCCCGGCGGTCGCGGGAATGGGTGAACCTCGGACTCCTCCTCGCGACGGTCGCGACGACCGTCTTCGCCGGATCGATGATCTGGCTCACGTTCGTCGGGGGGACGTCCCTTCAGGCTTCGGACTTCGCGTACGGAGCCCTGTACTTCGCGGGCCCTCTCCTCGCGATCCTCGGGGTGCACGAGCTCGCCCACTACTGGATGGCCCGACGGCGACACCTCGACGCGTCGCTCCCCTACTTCATCCCGATCCCGCCCCCGTTCCTCTTCGGGACCTTCGGGGCGTTCGTCAGCATCCGGGAGCCGTTCCCCGACCGGAAGGCGCTGTTCGACGTCGGCGTCGCCGGGCCGTTGGCCGGCTTCGCCCTGTCGATCCCGATCGCCCTGGCCGGCCTGTTCCTCACGGCGCACGCCCCGACCCTGCCCGCGAGCTACTGCGGGCCGTCGTTCCTCGGGCAGAGCTACGGGAACATCCTGCTCGGCCCCTCGCTCTTCTGGTACGCCCTCTCCCAGTTCCTCCCACCCGGGCTCCTGAACCTCCATCCGCTCGCCCTCGCCGGCTGGGTCGGCATCTTCGTGACGGCGATCAATCTCCTGCCCGCGGGGTCGCTCGACGGGGGTCACGTCTGGCGGGCGCTCCTCGGGGACCGCGCCCGGTACGTCAGCTACGGGGCCGCCATCCTGCTGTTCGGGTTCGGGTTTTTCTACTACGGGTGGCTCCTCTTCGCGATCCTGGTCCTCCTGCTGGGACTGCGGCATCCGCCGCCGCTCAACGACCTGACGCCCCTCGACACGAAGCGGTACCTGGTGGGAGCCCTGGTGGCGGTCGTGCTCGTCAGCGGGTTCGTGATCGTGCCGCTCTCCACGCCGCCCGGGACCGTGGGGTTCTCGAACGCCGAGGTCCGCCTGCCGACCTCGCTGCCGTCGGGGGCGGCGATCGGCGCCAACCTCTCCGCGGACGTGACGAACGGGGACCCCGTCCCGCACGGCTACTCGTTCACGGCGACCGTCGTGGCGGTGGTCGTCCAAAACGGGACCGGCACGAATCGGACCCTCAACGCGTCCGAACTGGCGACCTGGTCCGCGTCGATGGACTGGCGCTACGTCCTTCCGAACGGTTCCGCGGTCGAGATCTCCGGACCGGCCGCGGTCCTGCCCGCAGCGTACCTCCTGACGATCAACGCGACGTCGACGGTGCTCCTGCAGCTCGACTTCTGGAACTCGGCGCCCGCGCTCCTGGTCGACGTCTCGCTCTCGACGTCGCAGTCGTGCGCGACCGCCGGCACCGGGACCGCCGGCACCCAGATCACCGCGACGTTCGGCTAGCGTTCGTAGACCCGAAACTCCCGAGTGAGGCTCCGGTGGACCCGGACCGCGACTCCGACGACCCGTCGCCACGGCGCCCCGAGCGGATCCGGGCCCCCGGGCAGGACGACCGCCACCCGGCCGCCGTCGCGCACCCGGTCGGCCCACCGCGGCAGGACGCGCGCGACGAGCCGGGAGGTTCCTTCCCCTCCGGTCGAAGAGGCGCGGCCGTACGGTGGGTCGGAGAGGATCGCGTCGAACTCCGCCGGCGCGTCCGGGAACTCGACCTCCGCCGCATCGCCCTCGACCACGGCGCGGGGGGTCAGCCCCAGGTGGGCGAAGTTCCGCAGCGCTCCGCGGACCATCGTCGCGTCCGCGTCGACGCCCCACAGTTCGGCCCCGAGGAGCCCGGCCTCGGCGAGCAGGGCGCCGGTGCCCAAGAACGGGTCGACGACCCGGTCGCCGGGCCGGATGCGGGCCAAGTTGGCGGCGGCGCGTCCGAGCCGGGGCTCGAGGCTCACGGGGCGCTGGAACGGCAGGTGGGGCATGCGACGACGGGCCGGGGCCTGGCGATCGACGGCCCCCACCTCCTCGAAGAGGCGATCGACCCCGTCGGCGTCGGCCGCGACCCACAGCCGTTGGGTCGGGTGGTCCAGGTCGATCGACCACCCCCGCGCGACGAGGTCGCGGCCGACCGCGAGGACCGCCGGGTCCGAACCGCCGGCCGACGGTCGACCGAGCCGTCGCACGGCGACCCGCGCGGGTCCGACCACGCGGCCGACCGCCCGCGTCGCAACGGACGTCGGGTCGACCGGCACGACCGTTCGTCGCGCGAGGGCGAGCCGTTCCGCCACGCGCGCCACGGAGGCCAGATCCGGAAGGCGCAGGGAGACGAGGCCGGGGATCGCGCCCTCGCTCGCGGGACCGCTCGTGCCCCCGACGGCCTCCGCCGCCGAGATCCCTTCCTCGCGGGCGAGCTCCGGGCTCTCCCCGGACGGTTCGAAGTACGCCACGATCACGGCCGCGTCTCCCCCGACCAGTTCGCGATCTGTTGGCGGACTCGCGCCGTGTGGGATCCCTCCCAGTACAGGTGCCCGCACTCGGAACACTGGTACAGCCGGAGACCCTGGGCCACCCGATCCCACGGAACCCCGTCCGGATCGGGTCGGTTCCCCCCGGCGGTGTAGCTCACGAGGAGCCCATTGCAGACGGTGCACCGGACGAAGGCGACGGCCCCCGGGGTGGTCGGAACCGCCGAACGGACCTGCTTCCACTGGTCGGCGAGTCGCGGGCTCGTGAGCAGAACGACGCGACCGGCGCGGCGGGCCAACTCCCGGTCCCGGGTCAACAGAATCCGGTCCTCGCGCTCGGCCCGGGCGAGCACCTCGTCGTCTAGGAGGCCCCGGACGTAGGCGGTGTCGCAGCCGACGAAGCGTAGGTACCGGGCCAGCCGGCCCACCATCTCGTCGGCGAGCCATCGGGGGTTCGACATGGGATCGGGACGGTGCTTCCGCAACCCTACTCCCTCAAATACGGGCCGCTCCCTCGCGCGGCTCGCGGAGGGCCGGTGACCCGCCTTTTCGGGACGAACGGGATTCGCGAGGTCGTCGGCGAGAGGTTCACCCCCTCGTTCGTGCAGCGAGTCGCGGCGGCGGTCGGCTCGGTGACTCCGGTCGGTCCCCCGATCGCGGTCGGGTGGGACGGGCGGACCTCGAGCCCGGCCCTCGCTCGGATCGTCAGTGGGACTCTGGCCACCGCCGGACACCGCGTCGTCGAACTCGGACTGCTTCCGACGCCCGCGGTCCAGTTCAACGTCCCCCGGGTCGGAGCCCAGCTCGGGCTCATCGTCACGGCCTCGCACAACCCTCCGGAGTTCAACGGGATCAAGTGCATCGCCGCGGACGGTCTCGAGGCGCCCCGCGAATTCGAGGAACGGATCGAGGGGGCGGTGGCGGCCGGCGCCGCACCGTCCGTCCCGTACGACCGGATCGGGGACATCGGGGTCGACTCGCTCGCCGCCCGCCGGTACGTGGACGGGATCGCCGCTCAGGTCGATCGCGACCGGATCGCGGCCCGAAAGTTCTCGATCGTCCTCGACTGCGGCAACGGCGCGTCGGCCGAAGCGAGCCCGGCCCTCCTCCGGAGGCTCGGGTGCCGGGTCGTCTCGGTCAACGCCCACGTCGACGGCACCTTCCCCGGCCACCTCTCCGAGCCGGTCGAAGCGAACCTCGGAGACCTGAAGCGCATCGTCCCCGCGGTCGGCGCCGAACTTGGGGTGGTGCACGACGGCGACGCCGACCGGGCGATCTTCGTCGACCGGAGCGGCCGGTTCGTCCCGGGGGAAATGATGCTGACCCTGCTCGCCCGCGATGCGGTCGAGCAGCACCACGGCGGCGTGGTCGTCACTCCGGTGTCGGGGTCGCAGGCCGTCGAGGACGCCGTGCGGCCGTTGGGGGGCTCCGTCGTCTACACCCGGGTCGGCTCGCCGTCGGTCACGCACGAGATGCAGGCGCGGCGCGCGGTCTTCGGGGGGGAGGAGAACGGCGGGCTGATCTTCCCCTCGTTCCAACTGGCGCGCGACGGCGCGATGACGCTCGCCGCGACCCTCGACCTGCTCGCCCGCGACGGTCGCTCCCTGGAGGAGCTGCTCGGGGGACTCCCCCACTACACGATGGTCAAGGAGAAGGTCGCCTGTCCAGTCGAGCGCCGCGAGGAGGTCCTCGCGGAGGTCTCGCGCCGGCTCTCGGAAGGGAGCGAGCGGGTCGTCACGATCGACGGCGTCAAGGCGTACCGGGCGGGCGGCTGGGTGCTCTTGCGCCCTTCGGGCACGGAGCCGCTGTTCCGCGTGTTCGCGGAGTCGAGCGATCCGGAGCGGGCGAAAGCACTCGCCCGCGAAGGGCTCGAGGCGGTGCATCGCGCCCTGGACGTCTCGGAGTGAGGGAGACCGGCTCACCGGACGAGCGGGCCGATCACCAGGATCCCGAGCAGCAGCATCGCCAGCACCCCGAGGGTGAGGAGCGCCATCCCCCGTTCCCCGCCCCTCTCGAAGTAGTAGCATCCCGAGACGACGCGCAGGATCGGGGTCGCGACCAGGAGGAGGAGCCCGAGCGTGAGGTACGCCTCGGCCGTCCCGTGCACCAGGCCCTGGGCGAGCCCGCCGGCGGTGAGGTACCCGAGGATCGGGTTCTGGGCGATCGCCTGCTGCGCGGTCGTGCCGGGATGCCGCAGGAGATGGACGAGCAGGCTTCCGATCAGCACGACGAGGGAGAGCGCGAGCCCGCCGCGGAGGATCAGGCTCATTCGACGGTACGCGGCCTCGGGCAGGGGACGGACGGGGGACGAGGTCGACGGAACGTCGGTCATCCGATCCCCAGCCCCCGGAGGATCGTCTCGATCGCGAGGCCGCCGACGACCGGGAGGAACAGGAGTCGGACCGTCCGGTTCCGCAGCGTCGGCAGGATCCGGCTCCCCGCATAGGCCCCGAGCGCCGTTCCGATCGCCGCCGGGGCCGCGATGACCGGGTTCACGTAGCCGGCGAGGAGGAGGATCCCGGCTCCCGCGGCCGCGGTCACGCCCATCATGAAGTTGCTCGTCGCCGTCGAGACCTTCATCGGCAGGTGCAGGTACCGGTCCAGCGCCAGCACCTTGAACACGCCCGCGCCGATGCCGAACATTCCCGAGACGACGCCGGCGCCGAACATCACGCCGAGGGCGGGAGACGTCTCCGCGGCCGCGTACGGCACGTCGCGGTCGAGGACCGCGTCGTGGTACTGACCGCGGAGGGCGAAGCGTTGCGACCGCGCGTCGGGGACGATCCCGCTGGGGAGCTCCTCATGCCGCCGCTGCAGGCTGCCGGGGATGATCGCGAGAAGGACGCCTCCCAGCGCGACGAGCAGGAGCGAGTCGAGCGACGCGTGGGTCAGGAAGACCGTGAGCGTCGCCCCGATGAGCGCGCCGGGGACCGTCGCGATCTCGAGGAACATCCCGATCCGAAGGTCGGAGAGCCGGTCCCGGACGTACGTCGCCCCGGCCGTCGAGGAGGTGGCGAGGATCGTGATCAGGCCGGCGCCGGTCGCCTCGGGGAATGGCACCGCGAAGGCGAGGACCAGGACCGGGATGACGACGACCGCGCCCCCGAGTCCGGAGAGCGAGCCGACCAGACCGGCCGCGACCCCGGTCAGAACGACCAGGAGCACGAACGTCCAGAGGTCCACAGGGGTCGTCACCCGTGGGGTGGGAAAACGGCTCCCTCCGCGGGACCCGAGAGGGGAGCACCAACCTTCAAAACGGGGCGGGCCCTCGTTCGAACCGGGGGTTCCGGTGGATCCGCGAGGGAACCGGGTCGCGCCGGGCGCGCCGGGGATCACCCCCCGATGGTCCCACAGCAACAAAGAGGGGATCGGGACCGCGTACTCCGCCGATACCCGGCTCTGGTTCACGATCTGGCGGGGGATCGTCACCGAGGTCTACTTTCCCCGGATCGACCGGCCCCAGCTCCGCGATGTCCAGTTCCTCCTGACCGACGGCGAGTCGTTCTTCCACGAGGAGAAGCGGAACCTGAGGTCGACAACCACCCGGCCGAGCGACCGGGCGCTCGCCTTCGAGGTGACCGCCGAGGACCCGGACGGCCGGTACCGTCTGGAGAAGTCGGTCCTCGGCGACCCCCACCTCCCGGTGGTGCTCGTGCGCACCCGCGTCTCGTTCTCCGATGCCCGGCTCGCGTCGCGCCTGCGCCTGTTCACCCTCGCGGCGCCCCATCTGGACGTCGGCGGGTGGAACAACTCGGCGACCGTCTACGACGTGCTCGGCCATCCGCTGCTCGCGGCCGAGAAGAACGGGCTGGCCGTCGCGATGCGGGCGACCCGTCCGTTCGTCCGGGCGACCGTCGGCTACGTCGGCGCCAGCGACGGCTTCACCGAGCTCTCGCAGCACAAGCGCCTCACGCAAGAGTTCGACCAGGCCCCGAACGGCAACGTCGCGCTCCTCGGGGAGATCCCGCTCGGCGGCCCGACCGAGTTCACGCTGGGGATCGCGTTCGGGGAGTCGATCGAGTCCGCCGTCACGGCGCTCCTCCAGTCGCTCGGGACCCCGTACGCGCTCCACCACAAGCGGTTCCTCGAGCAGTGGCAGCGAACGAAGACGCACGAGGTCGCGCTCGCGCGCGTCTCCCGGGACAAGGGACGCCTGTATCGGTCGAGCCGCGCGATCCTCCTCGCGCACGAGGACAAGGTCTTCCCGGGCGCGTTCATCGCCTCGCTCTCGATCCCGTGGGGGGCCTCCCGCAGCGACGACGACGAGGGGGGGTACCATCTCGTTTGGACCCGGGACATGGTCCACACCGCCGAGGCGCTGCTCGCGTCGGGTTCGACCGACGGTCCCCTCCGGGCGCTCATCTACCTCGCCACCCGCCAGCGAGCCGACGGGGGGTTCCCGCAGAACTTCTGGGTCGATGGGACCCCGTACTGGCAGGGACTCCAGCTCGACGAGGTCGCCTATCCGGTGCTCCTCGCGAATCACCTCGAGGTCGCCGGGGGACTCGCCGACTTCGACCCGCTCCCGATGGTCCGCCGGGCCGCGCGGTTCCTGATCGAACGGGGCCCGGCCACCCAGCAGGACCGCTGGGAAGAGGTCGGCGGGTACTCGCCCTCCACCTTGGCCTCGATCATCGCGGCCCTGACGGCCGCCGCCCGCCTGATCCGGGCGAGCGGCGACGCCGGCTCCGCCACGTTCGTCCAGGAGCACGCGGATTTTCTGGAGGCCAACGTCGAGCGGTGGACGGTCACCGACCGCGGCACCCTCCTGCCCGACGTGCCCCGCCACTATGTCCGCATCCGGCCGGCCGACGTCGCCAACCCGACGCCCGACGAAGGACCGGACCTCGGTCGGATCCGGCTCCCGAACCTCCCCCCGGGGGCCCCCAACGAGTTCCCGGCCGCCGAGGTCGTCGATGCGGGGTTCCTGGACCTCGTCCGGTTCGGCATCCGGCGGCCGGACGACCCGCTCGTAGTCGACTCCCTGCGGGTCGTCGATTCGGTGCTCCGGGTCGAGACCCCGGCCGGCCCGGTCTGGCGACGGTACAACCACGACGGCTACGGTCAACGGGACGACGGCGGTCCGTACGTCGACTGGGGGACCGGACGGGCGTGGCCGTTGCTCACCGGCGAGCGGGGGCACTACGAGCTCGCCCGCGGGCGGGACGCCGCTCCGTACCTGCGGACCATGGAGCGGCTGGCGACCCCGACCGGACTGATCACCGAGCAGGTCTGGGACGAGGCGGACCGCCCCGCGCTCCACCTCGAGCTCGGGAAGCCGACCGAGTCGGCGATGCCGCTCGTCTGGGCGCACGCGGAGTACGTCAAGCTGCTGCGCTCCGCGGCCGACAAGTCGGTCTTCGACCGATGCCCGGAGGCGGCCGCGCGGTACGCCGACTCGCCGGCCCCGCGGCCGGCGCGCCAGGTGTGGAAGTTCAATCGCCAACCGGTCACGGTCCCGCCCGAGGCCACCCTGCGGATCGTCGCGGGCGCGGAGTTCCGACTGCGCGCGAGCAACGACGATTGGCGGACGGCCCACGAGCGCGACTCGTCCCGGACCGGGATCGGGCTGCACTACGTCGATCTCGAGCCGCTCGGCCGGGGGTCCGCCGCGTGGACGTTCACCTTCTACTGGCTCGGGGCGAGCAAGTGGGAGGGCCGGAACTACACGGTCCGTTCCGCGGTCCCTACTCCACCTTGAGCCATCGGGCGGACACGACGTAGCCGACGGTCAGCATGACCGCCGCGAAGACGATGAGGTACCCCAGGTAGACCCAGTCGGTCGGCGTCCCGAGGACGAACGACCGGCCGAGCGTCGCGGAGAACGTGATCGGATTCACCGCGGAGATCCACTGCATCCAGGTCGGGAACTGCGACGACGGGAAGAGCGCCGCGCTGGCGAACATCAGCGGCATGGTGATGAAGTTCGAGACGACGCCCGGCGTCTGCCAGTCGGTCGACGGGGCGGTGATCGAGAGGAAGACGCTCGAGAATCCGACCGCGAGCAGGGCGAGCGCGAGGACCCACACCCCCCACTCGAGCGGCGTCAGGTCGAACCGGACCCCGAACGCGAACGCCGCCGCGATCATCACCGGGATCTGCACGAGGCCCCGCGTTGCCGCCCCGAACGCCTTCGAGAGGAAGATCACCTGCTTCGAGGTCGGGGTGATCAGGATGCGCTTCATGAATCCGAACCGCTTGTCCTGGATGGTGCTCATCGAGCCGAACATCCCGACCGACAACATCGACGTCGAGAGCGTCCCCGGCAGGAGGAACTCGATGTAGTTCGTCGTCCCGAAGTGCTCCTCGAGCGTCGCGCCGCCGAAGTTCGCGAAGCTCGAGCCGAAGAAGGCGAGCCACATGA
>JASHVP010000105.1 GCA_030044475.1 Thermoplasmata archaeon
TCGTTCGGGGAATCCCGAATCTGGTTCGCTTGAGCGCAGTCCTAGCCCCCGAACTGCCCAAGATTTCGATGATCCGGAAATACGTCGATGCGAAGACGACGACGTACTCCTCCACCGATGTCGTGCCACTCGCGCCGGAAGTGATCGAGCGCGTGTATCGGGAACATCACTCGTACTCTGAGCTCGCGAGACAGGGAATCGAGATCCACAATTACATCGGGAATCACGAGCGCATGGGGATGGCCACGTTCCGTCGGTTCGTCGCCGGTCCGGCCGCGACCGGACAGCTTGCGCTTGCGGAACCGCAGGTCGCCCGACTCGCCGAGCTGCTCGAGGACCTGTTCTGCGATGAGATCGTGGAACTCGTCGAGCAGACGGACGGACCGTTCGATGTCTACGATGTTTCGGTTCCGGAGTTTGGGGCCAACTTTGTCGGGGGTTTTGGCGGCCTGCTGCTTCACAACACCGTCACGCAGCAGCAGCTCGCGAAGTGGGCCGACTCGGACATCGTCGTCTACGTCGGCTGCGGCGAGCGCGGCAACGAGATGACGGAGGTGCTCGCCACCTTCCCGAAGCTCGTCGACCCGAAGTCGAAGCGGCCGCTGATGGAGCGGACGGTGCTGATCGCCAACACCTCGAACATGCCGGTCGCCGCCCGCGAGGCGAGCGTCTACACCGGGATCACGATCGCGGAGTATTACCGGGACATGGGCTACGACGTCGCGCTCATGGCCGATTCGACCAGCCGGTGGGCCGAAGCGATGCGCGAGATCTCGGGGAGACTCGAGGAGATGCCGGGCGAGGAGGGATACCCCGCCTATCTCGGCCGCCGGGTCGCGGAGTTCTACGAGCGGGCCGGCCGCGTGCTCACGCTCTCTCCGGACGACCGCACCGGTTCGGTCACGGTCGTCGGCGCCGTGTCGCCGCCGGGCGGCGACACCTCCGAACCCGTCAGTCAGAACACGCTGCGGGCGACCCGGGTCTTCTGGGCGCTCGATGCGTCGCTCGCCCAGCGCCGGCATTTCCCGTCGATCAACTGGCTGCAGAGCTACTCGCTCTACATCAACGACCTCGAACCGTGGTACAAGGGCGGACTGGCGAAGGATTTCGTGCAGCTCCGCCAGCGCGCGCTCGAGGTCCTCCAGAAGGAGTCCGAGCTGCAGGAGATCGTCCAGCTGGTCGGGGTCGACGCGCTCCCCGAGCGGGAGAAGGGCGTCCTCGACGTCGCGCGGATGATCCGCGAGGACTACCTGCAGCAGAGCGCCTACGACGACGTCGACACCTACACGTCCCTACAGAAGCAGTACCGGATGCTGAAGGCGATCCTCTCCTTCGGAGACCGCGAGCAGGACGCGATCCAGAAGGGGGCCACCGTGGCCCGGCTCCAGCAGCTCCCCGTCCGCACCAAACTCTCCCGGATGAAGTGGGTCCCCGAGGCCGAGCGGGACCAGCAGTTCGACCAGCTCGAGCTCGAGATGGGCCAGGCCGTCAGCGCGCTGGCCACGGGGGCGGCCTGATGGCGGCGAAGGGCGGGGTCCCGAAGTCCGCCGGGGTGCCGATCGACTACCGGACGATCGACCGCGTCTCGGGTCCGCTCCTGTTCGTCCGCGACGTCGCGAACGCCGCCTACGGGGAGATCGTCGAGATCTCGCTGCCGAGCGGGGAGCGCCGCCAGGGCCAAGTGCTGGATTCCCGCAAGGGGCTCGCCATCGTTCAGGTGTTCGGTCCCACGATGGGGATCAACGTCGAGGAGACGACCGTGAAGTTCCTCGGCGAGGTCGCGAGCCTGGCCGTCTCGGACGAGCTGATCGGCCGCGTCTTCAACGGTCTCGGCGAACCGCGCGACGGCGGGCCGCGGATCGTCAGCGAGACCCGGCTCGAGATCGTCGGGAACGCGATGAACCCGTACTCGCGCGAAGAGCCGAGCGAGTTCATCCAGACCGGGATCTCCACCATCGACGTCAACAATACCCTCGTCCGGGGCCAGAAGCTCCCGATCTTCTCCGGGGCGGGGCTCCCGCACAACCAGATCGCCGCCCAGATCGTCCGCCAGGCGAAGCTCCGCGACTCCTCCGAAGGGTTCGGGGTCGTCTTCGCCGGGATGGGGATCACCAGCGAGGAGGCGAACTTCTTCCTCAAGGAGTTCGAGTCGACCGGGGCGCTCGAGCGCGCCGTCGTCTTCCTGAACCTCTCCTCTGACCCGTCGATGGAGCGGGTCGTGACGCCGCGGATGGCGCTCACCGCCGCCGAGTACCTCGCCTACGAGAAGGACCTGCACGTGCTCGTCGTCCTGACCGACATGACGAGCTACTGCGAGGCGCTCCGGGAGGTCTCGGCCGCGCGCGACGAGGTGCCGGGCCGCCGCGGCTACCCCGGGTACCTCTACACCGACCTCGCGACGATCTACGAGCGGGCCGGGAAGATCCACGGACGCAAGGGGTCGATCACCCAGTTCCCGATCCTGACGATGCCGGCCGACGACGTGACGCACCCGATCCCGGACCTGACGGGGTACATCACCGAGGGCCAGATGTACGTCAGCCGGGACCTGCAGCGCAAGGGGATCTACCCCCCGATCGACGTGCTGCCGTCGCTCTCGCGGCTGATGAACCAGGGGATCGGCAAGGGCCGCACGCGGGAGGACCACCGTGGGGTCTCCGACCAGCTGTTCGCTGCCTACGCGACGGGGAAGGACCAGCGGGCGCTCTCGGCGATCGTCGGCGAGGAGGCGCTCTCCCCGACCGACCGGCTGTACCTCCGCGCGGCGGACCGGTTCGAGAACGAGTTCGTCCGCCAGCGCCCCGACGAGGACCGCTCGATCGACCAGAGCCTGGCGATCGCCTGGAACATCCTCTCCGATTTCCCCGACTCCGAGCTGAAGCGGATCCGGCCGGAGTACGTCCAGCAGTTCCGGGCGCACCCGCCGGTGACCCTCTAGGACGGACGAGGAGCGCGCGTGGCCGTCGAGAACGTCCGCCCGACCCGCCTCGAGCTCCTCCGGACGCGCCGCCGGATCGTCGTCGCGAAGAAGGGGCTGAACCTCCTCAAGCTGAAGCGGTCCGCGCTGATCGCGGAGTTCTTCGCGATCTCGAAGGAGGCGATGCGGCTGCGCGGCGACCTGCAGAAGCGGATCGCCCGCGGCTACGAGTCGATCCGGATGGCGGAGATGATGGAGGGGCCGACACGCCTCGAGAACATCTCGATGCTGCTGCCGGACGTCCGCCCGGTCCGCGTCGCGACGAAGAACGTGATGGGCGTCCGGACCCCGCGGGTCGACGCGGGCGACTACGCGCCCGTCGCCTCCCCGGCCCTCCTCGACCTGCCGACCTCGATCGACGAGTCGATCCACCACTTCCAGGGGATCTACCAGGTCGTGCTCGACATCGCGGAGAAGGAGAACGCGCTCCGTCGCTTGCTCCGCGAGATCGAGAAGACCAAACGGCGGGCGAGCGCGATCGAGAACGTCCTGATCCCGCGGCTCGAGGGCGTCGTGCGCTACATCAAGTTCCGCTTCGACGAGATGGAGCGGGACTCGTTCTCGATGCTGAAGACCGTGAAGCGCAAGATGGAGCAGGAGGCGGAGGAGGGCGCTGTCGCCTAACGCGGCCCAGCGCCGGTTCGCCCGGATCGTGGCGCTCAGCTGGGCGTGGAAGCTCGCGGCGGTCGCGGTCGGTCTCCTTCTGGTGGCGAAGCTCCTGGGAGGGATCTGATGGCGATCGTCGCGGAGCTGCCGGTCTCCGAGTCCGGCACGGTGGAGGCGTTGAAGCGCGTGAAGGCGACCGAGGCCGAGTGGGAGACGGCGGTCGCCCAGGCGCGCGCCCATCGCGACGCCGCGCTCCGCGCGGACACCGACGCGGCCGCGCGGGCCGTCCAGGCCGCGCAGGCCCAGGTCGAGCGGGACCGGACCGAGGCGGTCCAGGCGGCTCGGACCGAGGGCGACGCGGAAGCGGCCCGGGTCCTCGCCGAGGCCGACAAGACCGCGACCGCGGCGGCCCGCGACGACCCCGACGCCCTCGAGGCGAGGCGGACGGCGATCCTCGCCGCGGTGCTCGGCCGCTTCCTCTCCGACTGACGGACCGGCGATGGGGATCCTCCGGCCGGTCAAGATGGTCCGCGTCGGCCTGCTGGGCCTCCGCGACGACCGCGAGCGGATCCTCACCGCGCTCCACGACCTCCGGGTCGCGCAGATCGAGACGTTGTGCCCGGACGCGCTCAAGGAGGTCGTCCCCGAGCGGGGCACCGAGACGCAGCGGACGATCGGGGACGAGACGCTCCGCTTCCGGGGGCTGCTCGCGGCCCTCCCCCGGGTCCCCCCGGGTCCGCCGCTCGCCCTCCACACGCTCGACGAGATCCTCGCGACCGCGAAGACCGTCCCGATCGACCTCGAGGTCGGGGAGCTGAAGCGCGAGGAGGACCGGCTCCTGACCGAGGAGCGGGCGGTCGACGAGTCGCGGCGGCTGCTCGAACAGCTGGCGTTCTACCCGGACCGGCTCGACGTCCTCCACGCGGCGAACTTCCTCTCGTTCTACGGCGAAGCGGGCGCCGCGACGTACGCCGCCCTGAAGGCGGCGATCCCGGCGGACGCCGAGGCGATCTTTCTGACGTCGGCCGACCCGGACCCGGTCCGCTTCCTCGTCCTCCTCCGCCCCGCGGGGGCGGACGCGCTCGCCCGGATCGCCCAATCCCAGGGGATCCGCCTCGCGGGGATCCCGGCCGAGCTGCGCGGGACGGTCGCGGAGGAGACGGCGCGGCTGGCCGCCCGCCGGTCGGAGGTCGTGCGCCGCCGGGCGGAGATCGTCGCCCGGCTGACCGAGATCTCGGTCGCGTGGTATCCGACGGTCGCGGCGCTCGAGGAGGCGCTGACCGTCGAGAACCGGAAGATCGAGGTCCTGACGAAGCTGGGCGGCGGCCGCGCGTCGTTCGCGCTCGAGGCGTGGGTCCCCGCGCGCGACGTCGACCGCCTCGCGGCCGCGCTGCGGTCGGTCGCGGGCGACCGGACCTACCTCGTCCGGATCCCGACCCACGAGGAGGCCCCGACGCTGATGGACAACCCGCCGGGGGTCCGCCGGTTCGAGTTCTTCATCCGGTTCTACTCGCTCCCGCAGGCGTCCGAGTGGGACCCGACGCTCGTCTTCGCGGTCGTCTTCCCGATCTTCTTCGGACTGATGCTCGGCGACTGGGGGTACGGCCTCACGATCCTCCTCGTCTGCGTCTGGATGATCCGGGGGTTCCCGGGGGCCCAGCACCTGCCGAAGTTCGGCCGGACGTTCGTCAAGCGGATCATGGGACCCCAGGGGATGCAGAACCTCGCCTGGGCGCTCCTCCCCGGCTGCGCGCTCTCGATCGCGCTCGGCTTCCTGTTCGACGAGTTCTTCGGGGTCCACCTCCTCCAGCGGCTGCTCGGCTGGACGCCCATCGCCGACCCGCTGCGGAACGTCGGCTCGCTGCTCCTCATCGCCGGGTTCATCGGGCTCGCGATGGTCACCTTCGGCTTCCTGCTCGGCGCGCTCAAGGAGCAATTCCACCACCACCGGCGCGGGGTCGTCGGCAAGGTCGGCGGGATCCTGTTCGCCTGGGGGATCGCGGGGTACGGGCTCCAGGTGATCCACGCGCACACGATCCTCCCGCACACCCCGATCGTCTACGCCGCGCTCGGCGGGCTCGTCGCGGGGGCGCTCGCGATCCTCGTCGGCGAGGGGGCGCAGAACGCGATGATGGGGATCATCGAGATCGTGAGCCACATCCTCTCCTACACCCGGCTCGTCGGGATCCTGCTCGCCTCGGTCGTCCTCGCGCTCGTCATCAACGACATCGGCACCCTCGCCTACGGCCACTTCGGGCCGGCGCTCGGGATCCTCCTCGCCGCGATCGTGATCGTCGGCGGCCAGTCGTTCAATGTCATCCTCGGCGTCTTCGAGCCGGGGATCCAGGGGGCCCGGCTGATCTTCGTCGAGTACTTCTCGAAGTTCTACACGGGCAACGGGAAGAGGTTCCAGCCGTTCGGCGCGGTCCGCCGCCACACGGTCCCGTCCGTCTCGGCGGACGGGGTCCCCGCGGCACCGTTCGTCCGCGGCCCCGACGACACCGGCTGAACCGGGCGACGCGCGCGCCGGGCGCTCAGAGCCGCGGGGAGACCAGGAGCGGCTCGATCCGGTCGTTGGGGAGGTGGTAGGCGTGCCCGAACGCGATCCGGCGCAGGTCGGAGCGCTCCGTCTCGGCGAGCAGGAGGTAGGCGAAGACCACGCCGAGCGACAGCGGGTACGTCCGCATCCGCTTCAGCTCCGCGACGACGCGGTCCCGTAGCAGCGCCGACTCGTAGCCGGTCAGGCTCTCCGACTCCGCGAACTCGGCGTTCCCTTCCGCGAGCGAGGGGGAGCGGGCCGCGAGGCGCTCGACGAGCTCGGGGACCGTGCGGGCCGAGTAGAGGTCCGCGACCGGCCCCGCGGGGAGCGTCCCCCCGTCGATCCAGCGACCGAGCACGTCGTCGAGCGGGATGCCGCGGGCCTTCCCCTTCAGGAGCAGCAGCACGTTGCGCTGGTCGATCTCGCTCCCGAGGAAGAGGCGGACGACCCACTCGTCGCCCTGGAAGAACCGGGCCGCCGCGCGGACGTCCTGAAAGTACTGGACGTCGAGGGCGTGGAAGATCGGGAAGATGTCGTGCGTCCGCTGGAACGTCTCGAGGTACGGGAGGATCGTCGTCCCGTACCCGAACTTCGCGAGCGCGCTGACCGTCGCCTCGACGGTCGGCTGGGCGAGGACGGCCCGGATGTCGTCGAGCGTCATCACGCCCGCATAGAGCCCGGCCGGGATGTCGCGGCTCGAGACGATCTCCGTCTCGGTCTCCGAGAGGGGGCGGTTCTGCGCCTTCGACGCGAGGATCAGCTCGACGTTCTGGATGTCCCAGCGCGAGAGGTACGCCCCGACCACGAGGCGGCCGGCGAACGGCGTCGCCTCGTAGGCGCGGCGGTTCCGCTGCACCAGCTTGCGGTTGACCGCGGCCTCGACCAGCTGGCCGCCCTGGCGGGTCGCCCGCTCGGCGGCGACGTCGGCGGCGTAGACCGTCGCCTCGAGCGCCTTCGCGAGCTCGCCGACGTCCTTCGTCGCGAGGAGGGTCGGGTACGTCTCCTTCGGGAGGAACGACGCGAAGTCCGGCTTGAGTCGGCCGAGCGCGCTCGCGTACGGGGAGCCGGCCATCCGACCGGACCCCCTACGAGAGCAGCTCGCGGACGCGGTCCTCGCGCAGCCGCAGGAGCTCGTCGAACGAGAGGTTCAGGCGACGGTTCCCGTCCGTCGTCTGGGCGAGCAGACCGCCGAGGATCGCCTGGGGCGCCGGGTCGAACGCCTTCCCGGCGACCTTCTGCAGGGCGGCCGCGTCCTCCGCGCGCCCGCGCACCTTGAGCGATTTGCCCAGCTCCTGGGTCGCCGCGTCGAACATCCGTCGGAGGACGGCCGGGTACTGGGCGGTCTCCGTGAAATCGACCAGCAGCCGGCGGGTCGCCTCGATCGACCGCTCGAGTCGCTGCTCCCGGGCCTCGTAGAGCTTCTTGCGGGCCTCGAGCTTGGCCGCCGCGACCCGCTGCGAGCGGGCGCGGGACGCCTCCGCGGCGGTCGCCTTCGCTCCTTCCGATTCGACCTCGGCGAGGCGGGCGTCCCGCTCCTTCCCGATCCGGGCGGTCGCCGCGGCCTCCTCGGCCTGGGCGGCCCGGACATCGGCCTCGCCCTGGCGGCGGATCTCCTCGACCAGGCTCTCGAGGCTCATCGCCGCCCGGGACGGTCTAGAGGATGCCGAGCAGCAGGATGATGCCCAGGACGAACCCGATGATCCAGAGCGTCTCGGGGATGACGAAGAAGAACAGGACCTGACCGAACTTCTCGGGCTTCTCGGCGATGATCCCCATTCCCGCGGCGCCGATCCCCGACTGGGCCATGCCCGTGCCGATGAGGCCCCCGGCGATGCAGATGGCGGCGGCGAGGGACGCGTACACGTCGGTCATGTCGAGGACTCGGGCGGGCCGAGAAAGGTCGGGTATATAACCGCCACCGGCGGCGATTTCACCGCCGGCCACCGAGAGGAAACCGGCCCCCGGGCCCGACGGCCGGAGGGCCTACCCGGAGGCGCCCGAGGACGTCACGGGCGGGGGCGTCGCCGGCTTCTGGTCCCGTCGCCGAAGCTTCCGCAGGAGGACGAGCGACCCGACCCAGCAGAGCCAGCCGAACCCGTACGCCGTCAGGCACACCGGGCAGAGCCCGTGGATCTGGACGAGCTCGACGTAGAGGAAGTAGGCGGTCAGGGCGACCCCCGCGGTCGTGAGGGCAACGAGACCGTAGGTGTATCGCCGGTCCCGGGCGTGGACCTCGGCCAGCCCGGCGACCGCGAGGATCGCCACGAAGCCGAGGATCCCCCAGAGGTAGTCGGGGACGCCCAGGGTCGTCGTCTTCCCGCTCTCATCGATCAGCGAGCAGGAGAAGAACGACCCCGCCGAGCAGATCTGGCGGAGCGCCGCGTCGAAGTACTCGGCGGCCGCGAACAGCGAGGTGATGAGGCCGAACGCGGCGGAGAGGTAGACGACGGACCTCCAGTTCCGCGTGCGCATCGCGACCTATCGTGGCGTCGTCACAGCTGGTCGTAATACGACGTGACCGTCGACGTAAGGCCCGACGACCACGCGTACTCGCTCGAGAGCGTCCCGATGGGTACCCCCGTGGCCTTGGCGATGTAGGCGATCATCCAGTACGCCTGGGTGTCCACGACGTCCCACGCCGAACCCGACTCGGCGATCACCTGACCCGCGACGGTCCCGGTGCCGTTCTGGTCCTGCGAGTAGGAGTAGTCCGACAGGTCCGCCGGGTCGTTGAGGCTGCTCCCCCCGTGGATGTACTGCCCGTTGATCACGACGAAGGGGATCGCGCCGCCGGAGTACGCCGTGACGTACGCCTGTTGGTAGCAGTCGGTCGTCCCCGGGAACGTCCCATCGACGCCGCCGTTGTACTCGTCCACGATGAACGTGATCGAGTTCGAGCTGACTCCCGCATTGGCGAGGTTGACCTCCGGGGTCTGGGCGTAGACGTCGGTCGGACTCGAATACTGATACACTTGCCCGGACACCGAACCGAAGGCCCGTAACGCCTTCCAGATCGACCAGCTGCTCGCCGAGCAGTACGGGCACCACGTCGCTCCGTAGAAGAAGACGACGACCTTCCCGTCCTCGTGCCACGGGGTGATCGAGCCGCTGTACGACCACCCGGGGCCCGAGCCGGCGGGCCCGAGGGCGGCCGCGGGCGGGAGGTACGGGCATCCGAAGACCAGCGCCCCGACGAGGCCGATCATCCCCGCCCAGATCAGTCCGAGCACGACCCCGCCGATGAGCGTGGAGCGGTAGATCGGGGTCCAGCGACGGTTCGTCCGGAGCAGGAGATAGATGAGGAGGACGGCGGCGACGGCGAGCGCGATCAGCAGGTACGGGATCGCCGGAACGAGGATGCCGACCGGAGACGGGGCGCCGTAGGCGATTCCGCCCCAGACGCCCACGAGGGGGACGAGCAGGTACAGGAATCGGATCACCGTCCATCGTCGCTCGGCGTCGGGATTCCGTCGCTTCGGGGGCGCGAGCGGCGCCGGGCCCTGGCGGTCCTGCCGCGACCGCTGCCGATGGTAGAGGGCCCGGAGCGCCCGTCCGGGCTCCCGCACGGACGCGTCGGGGTGGAACCCGACCTTCGGGTCGTCGGCAATCTCGTCCCAGTCCCAGCCCTTGGAACGGAGGTCGGCGACTCGGTCCCAGTCCACCATCGTCCGTCGAACGGGATGCTCCTTTTCCTCTTTGCCCTCGAGGTCGGACGGCCGTTCCCGCGGGTTCCGGGCCGAACCGGCGCACGACCTCGCCCGCCCGATTCGGTCATGTAGCGCGGCCGGGCTGACGGCCCGCGATGCGCCTCACGTTCCTGGGGACGGCGGGGTCGTGGCCGACCAAGGACCGGTCCGCCTCCGCGATCGCCCTCGACCTCGACCGCGAGCTGCTGCTGCTCGACTGCGGGGAGGGCACCCAGCGGCAGTTCTTCCGGTCGAGCGCCTCGTTCATGCGCGTCCGTCGGATCTTCCTGACGCACTTCCATGGCGACCACTTCCTCGGCCTCCCCGGGCTCATCCAGTCGATGAGCCTGAACCACCGGGCGGAGCCGCTCGACATCTACGGCCCGCCCGATGCGGAGGAGATGGTCGGTCGCGCGCTCGCGATGGGCTACTTCCGTCTCCGGTTTCCGGTCAGCGTCCACGCCCTCGCTCCGGGGGCGACGGTCGAACTGGACGGCTACTCCGTGCGAACGGCCGCCGCGGTCCACCCGGTTCCCGCCCTCGCCTACCGCGTGGAGGAGGGTCCGAAGCGGGGTCGGTTCGACGGGGCGCGGGCCCGCTCCCTCGGGATCCGGGGGCCCGACTTCGCCCGACTGGAGGCCGGCGAGTCGGTCCGGGTCGGCGACCGGGTCGTCCGGCCCGAGGACGTCATGGGAGCGCCACGGCCCGGCCGTTCGGTCGTGTACACGGGGGACACCGCCCCGTCCGACGACATCCGCAAGCTCGCGGCCCGAGCGACCGTCCTGATCCACGAGGCGACCGCCGGCCAGGAGATCGAGTCGGACGCGAACGTGTGGGGCCACTCGTCGGCCCGCCAGGCCGCCGAGTGCGCCCGCGTCGCCGAGGTCGGCGCCCTCCTCCTCACCCACTTCTCGTCGCGGTACAAGGAGCTCGAACCCCTCGAGAGCGAGGCCCGGATCGTCTTCCCCGGCTCGCTCGCGGCGCGCGACCTCCTGGAGCATCCGATCCTCCAGCCATGATCCGGGCCGATCTCGTCGTTCGGGGCCTCGCCGAGGCGGCGACCCTCGCCGACGGGCCGGTCCCCCGGGTCGGGGCGGCCATGGAGGAGCTCGGCCGGGTCTCCGACGCGGCGGTCGTGGCGGACCGGGGGACGGTCGTCTGGGTCGGACCCGAGCGGCGGCTCGGCCGCGAGGTCCGACTCCGCCGGGGCGGCCGAACGTTCGACGGCCGGGGCGGGACCCTCGTCCCGGGGTTCGTCGACGCCCACACCCACGCCCTCTTCGCCGGCGACCGCGCCTTCGAGCTGCCGCTCAAGCTTCGGGGGGCCACCTACCCTGAGATCGCCCGCCGGGGAGGGGGGCTCTACGCGACGGTCCGCGCGACGCGGGCCGCCTCGGACGCGGAGTTGCTCCGGGCGGCGAGCGAGCGGGTCCTCGGCATGCTGCGAAGCGGGACGACGTCGGTCGAGGTGAAATCCGGGTACGCGCTGACCCACGCCGGGGAGTTGCGACTCCTGCGCCTGCTCCCCCGGCTCGGCCGGCGGACCGGTCTCCCGATCGTCCCGACCTACCTCGGCGCCCACGCCGTCGCCCCCGAGCACCGCCGGCATCCCGAGGAGTACGTGGACGAGATCGTGCGGCGCACGGTGCCGGCCGTCGCCGCCGGCCGGCTCGCCCGCTTCTGCGACGTCTTCTGCGAGCCCGGGTTCTTCTCGGTCCCCCAGTCGGAGCGGATCCTCCGGGCGGCGGCGGCCGTCGGCCTCGGGCTCAAGATCCACGCGGACGAGTTCGTCCTCTCCGGCGGCGCCCGCCTCGCGGCGCGCCTGCGCACCCGGTCGGCCGAGCACCTCCTCGCGAGCGCGGCGGCCGACCGCGCGCGGCTCGCGTCGGCGGGCGTCACGGCGGTCCTCCTCCCGGCGACCGCCTTTTGCTCGGCCGGGACCCGCCCGCCGGGGCGCGAGATGGTCGACGCGGGCGTTCCGGTCGCCCTCGGCACCGACTGCTCCCCGGCCAGCTGGGTCGAGTCGATGCCGCTCGTCCTGGCGCACGCCGTCCACGCCGGCCGGATGACGCCGGCCGAGGCGCTCACGGCCGCGACGGTCAACGCCGCGCACGCCAGCGGGCTCCCCGACCGGGGTGCGGTGGCCGTGGGCCGTCCGGCGGACTTCTCGGTGTTCCCGCTCCCGGGGGCCGACCGGCTCGGGTACCGCTTCGACGCCCGACCGACGCTCGTTTTCCGTCAGGGAAAATCGGTTTCTCTCTCGTAACTCCGTCAGTACGTTCAAATAGAGGCGCCCTCCTTCTCGCCGGTCGAGGTCGCCAACATGGCGGAACGCGTAGGCAAGGAGCAGATCAAGCGAGAGAAGGGATACCTGTACTACCTCGGGAAGGACGGGTACCTCTGGAAGACGCCGACGAAGCTGAACAAGTCGGGGAGGAAGGGCCGGGTCGGGACGGAGAAGGTCACCCGCCAGGACGGCTACATGTACTTCCTCGACAAGAAGGGCTTCATCTCCCGCGCCAAGATGAAGAACGCCTAGGTCGGCGACCACCACTTCCGGGAGGCCTTCGTCCGAGGGCCTCCCGCATTCCGTTTTGGCTCGAGGCACGAGTCCAAATACGCGACGCACGTTCGTCGCCCCCGTCCCGTGACGTGCCGGCGCGACCCGGGCGACCCGCGGCGCTGCGACGGTTGCGGCGCGTACCTCTGGGTCGCCGAGGAAGGCCTGTTCTGCGGCGAGTGCGGGGTCGTGATGCCGTGCTCGATGCGCGTGCTGCCGCCTCCGACCCCGTCCCCCCAGGGCGCCGGGGGCCCTCGATCGCTCGCGGGAGCGTCGTCGCCGCGGCGATCGGACCGCGCCCGACGACCGGGCGCTCGAAATGCGCAAGTCGACTAGCGCAGGAACGGAAAGTGCGCTTCGCTCGACGCCGAAGGCGTCGAAAATCCGCGGGTCCGGCACATCACACTTATAGCAGAACTCGCTACGCGCCCCGCGGAGGGTTCTCGTGGTGTCTTCGTCACCACCGAAACCGTCCCTCTTCGTCACTCCCCGCCGAGAAACGGGTGCGTCCCGGGGCCGTTTCACCGCCCTCTCGGGAGTGGATTAGGGGCCGACGGCATCGGTGCGTCGACGAGAGGGACCGACCGCGCCTTCCCTCCGGGAGTGAACCTCAATGGCCGTGGCCAAGAAGCGCGCAGTCGCATCGACGGAGGAGCCGGCCGTTCGGCCGGCGAACCGCGTCGGGCGCGAACCGATTCCCGTCCCCCGCCTCGTTCCACGCGGCAAGACCGCCTTCGACACCGTCACGTGGCGCAGCCACGACGCGCTGATCAAGAGCGCCGACGGCAAGGTGATCTTCGAGCAGAAGGGGATCCACGCCCCGACGAGCTGGTCGGAGACCAGCGTGAACATCGCCGCGTCGAAGTACTTCCGCATCATCCAGGGTCGGCGCGAGACCTCGATCGACGGGATGATCCGGCGCGTTTGCCACTGGATCGCCCAGCAGGGGATCGAGCTCGGCTACCTCGACACCGCCGACGAGGCGACGACGTTCGAGGAGAGCCTCGCCTACCTGATGGTCCAGCAGATGGCGGCGTTCAACAGCCCCGTCTGGTTCAACGTCGGCGTCCGCGACCCGCCGCAGTGCTCGGCCTGCTTCATCCAGTCGATCACGGACGACATGGACTCGATCCTCGCGCTCGCCACGAGCGAGGGCCGTCTGTTCAAGGGCGGCAGCGGAACGGGGACGAACCTCTCCCCGCTGCGGGGCAGCCACGAGCGGCTCGCCGGCGGCGGGATCGCGTCCGGTCCGGTCTCCTTCATGCGGGCGTTCGACGCCCTCGCCGGCGTCATCAAGTCCGGCGGGACGACGCGGCGCGCCGCGAAGATGGTGATCCTCAACATGGACCACCCGGACGTCGTCGACTTCATCGACTGCAAGGTCCGCGAGGAGGACAAGGCGCTCGCGCTGATCCGCGAGGGCTACTCGTCGAACTTCGACGGGACGGACCCGGACTCCGCCTACGCGTCGATCGCCTACCAGAACGCGAACCACTCGGTCCGCATCCCGGACGCGTTCATGGACGCCGTCGTCCGGGACGGCGAGTGGAAGACGACGAACCGGACCGACCACACCGTCGCGGCGACCTTCCGGGCGCGCGAGCTGTGGCGGAAGCTCGCCTATGCCGCCTGGCGGTGCGGGGACCCGGGCGTCCAGTTCGACGACGTCACGAACCTCTGGCACACCTGCCCGAACACGGCGCGCATCAACGCGTCGAACCCGTGCAGCGAGTACCTCTTCCTGGACGACTCGGCGTGCAACCTCGCGTCGATCAACCTCATGAAGTTCCTCGACGCGAAGGGCCTCTTCGACGTCGAGTTCTTCCGGCAGGCGGTCCGCACGATGGTCCTCGCGATGGAGATCGTCGTCGACGCGAGCAGCTACCCGACCGCGGCGATCGCCCAGAACTCCCACGACTACCGGCCGCTCGGGCTCGGCTACGCGAACCTGGGCTCGCTGCTCATGCACTACGGCCTCGCCTACGACTCCGACGCCGGCCGGACGCTCGCCGCGGCCGTCTCCGCGTTCCTCTCCGCCGAGGGGTACCACATGTCGAGCGAGATCGCGAAGCGTGTCGGGCCGTTCGCCGGGTTCGAGAAGAACCGGGCGCCGATGCTCGCCGTGATGCGCCGCCACGCCAAGGCGGCGGAGTCGGTCCCGCTGAACGACGCCCGCGTCACGCCGTTCGTCCAGGCGGCCGTCGACCGATGGCACGACACCCAGAAGGCCGGCGAGCTCTGGGGGTACCGCAACGCCCAGATCTCGGTGATCGCCCCGACCGGGACGATCGGGCTCCTGATGGGGTGCGACACCCTGGGACTCGAGCCGGAGCTCTCGCTCGTCAAGACGAAGAACCTGGTCGGCGGCGGCGTGCTCCGCATGGTGAACCGAACCGTCCCCGACGGGCTGCTCGCGCTCGGCTACTCCCCCGAGGAGATCTCCGCGGTCGCGAGCCACGTCGAGAAGACCGGCACGATCGAGGGGGCTCCGGGGCTCGACCCCGAGGACCTCGCGGTGTTCGACTGCGCGCTCGCTCCGCTCGGGGGCTCGCGGACGATCGCGCCGATGGGGCACTTGAAGATGCTCGGCGCGGTGCAGCCGTTCCTCTCCGGCGGCGCCTCGAAGACGATCAACCTCCCGAACGACGCGACGGTCGAGGACATCGAGAAGATCTACCTCGAGGCGTGGCGGCTCGGGATCAAGTCGGTCGCGCTCTACCGCGACGGCTGCAAGGCGTCCCAGCCGTTCGAGACCGGCCAGGGGAAGGGGGCGGCCGGCGCGCCGGTCGGCCCGCGCGGCCCGGTCCGGGAGAAGCTCCCGAACGAGCGGAAGGCGGTGACGCACCATTTCGAGGTCGGCGGCCACGACGGCTACGTCACGGTCGGGCTGTACCCCGACGGGAGGCCCGGCGAGATCTTCTTCCGGGTCACGAAGGAAGGGTCGACCGTCAACGGCCTGATGGATTCGCTCGGGCTCGCGATGTCGATGGCGCTCCAGCACGGAGTGCCGCTCCGGGACCTCGTCCGCAAGCTCGCCCACCTCCGGTTCGAGCCGGCGGGGCCGACGAACAACCCGAAGATCCGGTTCGCGAAATCGATCCCCGACTACGTCGCGCGGTGGCTGGCCCTCGAGTTCCTGACCGAGGACGACCGCCGCGCGGTCGGCCTCGAGGGACCGGCCGAGGCGAACGGGAACGGCAACGGGCACGGACCGGCACCCCCGGCCCCGGCGGCGCCCGCCCAGACGGTCCGGCTCGACACGAAGCCCCTCGACGCGTTCGGCGCGGACCCCCCGTCCCCGGGCGGGGTCTCGGAGGACGCTCCATCGTGCGCCCAGTGCGGCGGCATCATGGTCCGCTCGGGGACCTGCTACGCCTGCACGGTCTGCGGCTCGACGAGCGGCTGCTCGTAGCGACCTACGGCCGGGGCGCGACCGTCGTCTCGCCGAGCGGCGCCGCCGGTGCGGCGGCGGGGGCGGCCTTGCCGACCGCCGCGCGGGTCCCGTCCGCGAGGAACCGGAAGTTCCGCAGGAACAGGGAGAGGAGGAGCCCGACCCCGGCGACCGCGGCGGTGATCCCGAAGACGACCTGGAACCCGGAGATCGCGTAGGTGGAGATCGGCACGGGCACCGGGACGTGCGGGACGACGAGGTAGGTCGTCGTCAGGAAGCTCGCCGTCACCGTGGCGGCGACGACGGGCCCGACCGCGCTGCCCAGGTTCCGGAACGTCTGGTTCATGCCGGTCTGGATGCCGAGCTCGTCCCGCCC